>CAYOBX010000176.1:0-10696 GCA_964402245.1 uncultured Saprospiraceae bacterium
TTAATAATGTTCTTGCTATTGCTTCTCCTAAATGTCCACTAGTTCCTGTTACTAAGATTCTCACTTTTTAATCTTTTTATTAATTATTCTTAAGTATTCGAATTTTAGTCTGTTCTCCTTTGATGCCTTTAGCCACTGTCAATTTATGGTACTCACTCGCCCTTGCTATAGCCTCTTTTTTAGACGTATAAATATCATCTAAATAGATCACATAATCTCTATTTTTCTTACTAAAACAGATCATATTCATAGCATTTACTTTGATCCCTTTTGCATTAGAAGCTTTTACTTTCTGCATCGCTGTCTGATAATTATACGCTAGACCTACTTGTATTAAATAGGCTTCCCCTCTTATTCTAGTTAATCGCTTGCAAGAATAAGTCTCAAAGGTATTATCACTGATAGCTACTATTAATGCCTTTTTGTAAGCTTCTGTTCCTGTGAGTTGTTCAACGTTTGCTTGTTTTTTTGGTGGCGTTGGTCTAGTCGCTATTCTTTTATCTTCTTGATTAGCATTAGGTGGAATTTTTCCATAAGCTCTTGGATCAATCACCTGTTTTCTAATCCCTGTTTCTAAATCAATAAAAGTGACACTAGGCTCTTTTCTATTATTTTTGGTTTGCTCTAAAATCTTTCTTTCATACTCCGCATCTTCAATATAAACTATATTAGGGTTCTTTAATTCTTCAATATAGATCTCCCCTAAGACTAAGGCAGAAAAAAGAATCAATAGTCCTTGTTTCCAATAAGATTTTGAGAAGCGAAGGTAATCAGAAGTTTTAATAGCAGGAGAAGAAATAATTTTAGGTTTACTTAAAAAAGGTATTCTTTTTTTAATAAAATTAGGCAACTTTAACCATTTGAATCTTTGTTTGGTTATGGTAGCAGAGGAATCAAAAAATTGTTTTATTCTTCCTTTTTTTCCCGCTGATTCTCTAGCGGGAGTCATGATTAGGCTAGGCTGTAAGTGGTGGTTGACCATAATGATCCCAATCCCTTTTTGGGTACATTGTTTTTTTAATTCAACTAGGTATTTATTTGTAGAGTTTTCAAATACATCTTCCCCATAAGAAATCCATTGCTCATCTACATGATAACTGCTAAATTGGGCCAAAGCAAAAATATACCGATACCTTGGAAAATTAGAATATCTGCAAAGCAGCACATACCCAATCAATGTAGTCATTAAAACAGAAAAGAAACCACCCCAAAACCTCACAACCCCTAGTTCGTTTAAGGTGTATTGGTCGTTAAGGTAGTTATATCCATAAGAGCCTGCCGCCACCATACTGGCAATCGTTAGGGCATCTAATATTAATAGGGTGTTTTGTACATTATATTGAATTTCCTCTGCCGTTTCTTGGGAAGTGGCCTCGAAAGTAGCTGTAAATGAAATACCTTTATCTTCTTTATTAGCTCTTTTTTCATCTAGTAAATCTTCTTCTTTTAAATCGCCCCCTTCTGGATTGATAAAAAATCTTAAAAACCCATCTGCAATAATACCATCCTCCGATACCATATCTAAACTAGCCTCTGTATGTCCAAAACCTCTAGAGCTATTATTCTTATAATAACTCTTCAAAAATCCAAGAGTGCAGTGTTTAATATTATCTTCCGAAAGTTGATAATTCATTAGAATCAATTGTGTGTTGTCTCAAAGTAAAATGAATAAATGAGTAGATAATTAAAGTGGGAGCCTATTTACACATTTACTAATTTATTCACTTATCCATTCTATCAATCTAAATACTCAAATAACCGAATAGTCTCCATTGCTTCCTTAACATCATGCACTCTCAACATAGCTGCTCCTTGCTGTAAAGCTACTAGATTTAGGATACTAGTTCCATTTAACGCCTCTTGCGGACTACACTCTAATACTTTATAAATCATTGATTTTCTAGAAAGTCCAGCTAAAATAGGCACATCCATTATCTTAAAGATATGCAATTCCTTTAATAATTGATAATTATGTTCAATGCTTTTACCAAAACCAAATCCAGGATCAACAATCACATCTTTTACCCCTAATGCTCGAAGTTGACCTAACTCTGCTATTAAAAAGTCTAAGACTTCTAATTGAACCCCTTCATAAGTCGGCTTTTGCTGCATATCCTTAGGCTTTCCTTGCATATGCATCAGTATATAAGGGACTCCTAATTGAGCAACTGTATCATACATGGCTGGGTCAATTTTACCAGCAGAAATATCATTTACAATACTAGCACCTGATTCTATAGCTGCTTTGGCCACAACTGACTGAACGGTATCGATGGATAATATGGAATCTGGAAATTGTTTTATGATTGCAGTAATAACAGGTAGTACTCTTTTTAATTCTTCTGCTTCAGAAATAATTGCTGCCCCTGGACGAGAAGACATCCCTCCAATATCTAGAATAGTAGCCCCTTCTAATAACATCTGCTCTGCTTTCTTTAAGACCTCCTTCATATCGGTATTAGTTCCTCCATCATAGAAAGAGTCGGGTGTAATATTCAGAATACCCATTACGATAGGCTTTCCTAAAGAAATTAATTGCCCCTTACAATTGATCGTCTGTTGCGGTAACAGCATATTATTTGATAGTCAGTTTGTAAATACTCAATGAGTAGATGAGAAAATGAATAAGTAGAAATAAATAGTAGCTTCGTGATCCGTAAAAATGATTCTTTTTATTTAAATAAGCAATTCAAATAGGATAAGTTAGAACATAGTACACCAATGAGGGTTCGGTATATTTAGAGTACCAAAGTAGAACTAATTACATAAATCAGCAGAAACTGAATAATCATCGTCCCGTCCATCAATGCCGTAAAGTAATAATCATGCTTGCTTGGATCACAGTTATGAATCAATAGGTAGGTCGTGCTAAATGAAATGCCCAATGCGACTAATATAGGTAAGGTATAAAGACCTATATAAAACAAAATACAGCTAATGGTGAAAGCTAGTAATAAGGTAATAGCTGCCAAATTTTTAGTCTTTGTTATACCAATCATAGCTGGAATAGTCTTTACTTCAATAGATTCATCCACTTTTAAATCCCTTATATCAAAAGGCAGAGTAATCGCAAAAACAAAGAGCATTCGCTCTATTAATAATAGAATAGATGTTGTAGAAAAAGTGCCCTTTCCATGTTCTACTAAAGGTAATATTACCGTAATAAATGCCCACACAATTGCTACTAGGAAAATTTTCAGATAATCAAAATCTCTTAATCTTCTTTCTTTTCCAAAAAATGGCAATACATAACCAAGCGATAAAAATGCAGGTACGACAATAAGTAGCTGGCTTATAAGGCTTAGATAAAAGAAAAACCATGCTGCTATTATCCCGCCTATAATTGCATAGAATAAAATATGACTACGGTATTGATTAATGATCGCATAGCGATATTTATCATTAAAAGCTTGAACTTTATGAATACCTACTATTCGATGAAGCGCATAGAGGAATAAGGTAGCGGAAAAAACAAATGCGGTGAGATAGTTGAAGGAAATAGAAGGATGAAGAATAAACTCTGTTTGCCATAGCATAGCTATTGCACAAAAGGCAATGAAAAAATTACCATATAACAATAAATTAAATATTTTTCTAAGGTAGTACAAATACGGGTAATTAAGGGGTCAAAGGTAAGATTTATGATATGGACAATGAACGCAGCGTAAATATACAAACTATCGACAAATCTATCTCTTTTCTCTGTTCTTCAAAATGTCCAGTAGTCTATAACCTGATTTTAAAACCAACAAATTGTCGATATTTTGAAATGTCGATATTCCCTCCAATGGAGGTTTCAATTAGATGAAATCGAAATGCAAATTTTTAATTTTCATTTCAATTTTCATTTTAATTGATTTAGGTTCTTTGACATTGTTTGCAAAACGTAGCTCAAGTTTCCAGCTTGAGAGTGCTGCTCAAGCTGGAAGCTTGAGCTGCGGGTACATTTTACTGTTCCATTCCAACGCGAGTTTGAACCAAGTATTTTATAATCTTAGAAAATAGTTCTTCTGGTCTAAAGGGTTTTAAAACATAATCGTCCATACCATGCTCTTTATAGCTTTCATCTTTAGCAATGTGGGCATGAGCAGTCATAGCAAGAATCGGAAGGTTAGCTACTACGGCAGGCATATGATTTCGAATATAAGTGGTAGCTTCATATCCATCCATAATTGGCATTTGAATATCCATTAATACCAAATCAAAAGATTTTTCCTTTAAAAAGTCTACGGCAATTTGTCCATTATCCGCAATCGTAAGATTGATATTTTTGAATTTTTTATTCAGTGTCTTTTTAGCCACTAATTGATTCATTTTATGATCTTCCACCAATAATAAATTAAAGGGTGTCTCATCATCAAATTGGAAGTTTTCAATATTTGGTCTCTGCTTGACATTGTTTTCATTGCCTAATTCAACCAATAGATCAAAGTAAAATTTTGATCCATGTCCCAAATCACTGACACAAGCAATTTTACCACCTTGCTGTTCTACTATGTTTTTACATATGGATAAACCTAAGCCAGTACCTTCATATAATTTCTCTTTATTTCTAATTCTAGTAAACGATTCAAATACAGCATCCGCCTTATCTTTAGGTATTCCGATACCAGAGTCTTCAACAGTGAATTGCAAGTGTACCCCTCCTTCATAATTCGACAATTTATCCACATATATTTTCACAAATCCATTTTCTGTGAATTTTATGGCATTTCCTACTAGATTAAGTAAAACTTGATTTAATCGTAATTTATCTGTACGTATAATATCAGGAACATTATTACCAAAAAACACTTGGAAATAAAGGTCTTTTTCCTGAGCCTTATATTGCATAACATTCATCAAATTATCCATCAAATCTTTCAACTTGAAGTCTTCTAAAACAAAATTAATTTTTTGGTTTTGCATAGAAGAGATCTCCAAAATATCATTAACTATTCCCAACAATATTTCAGAAGATTGCTTGATAGAGCTGACTAATTTGGTTTGCTCAATATCTAATTCAGTTTGTACTAAAATATTACTCATTCCAAGAATAGCATTCATAGGAGTACGCATTTCATGGCTTATACTAGCAATGAATTGCTCTTTCATTTTGGCGGAATGCGCTGCTAAATCTCTGGCTTTTCTTAATTGATCCGCTTGAATGGATTCCGTAATATCTCTTAGAATACAATTGTATCCAGAAAAATCTTCTGTTGATAAAATATTGGCAGACAATTGGCAATTTCTAATTTCGCCATCAGAGCGTCTCACATCAATTCTATAATCAATGATTCCTTGAGTCAATTTTAATTTTAATAAAAATTCGTTTTTTCGTTCAGTGGTTAAAAAAAGATCATGAATAGAAATATTTTCTAGTTCTTTTCTAGTTCTTCCGAATAAATTTTCAGTAGAATCATTAAAATCCACCAACTCTCCTGTTAAGGTAGAGATATAAATAGAATCCTTAGATTGAGTAAAAATTTCTCTATATCGTTTTTGGCTTTTAGTCATTTCCACCTCCGTCAACATCGCATGACGTTGCGTTTCTTCCAAACGCTGTATTACTCTGTTTCTTTCGATGGCATATCTAAGGGTTTTTGCAAGTGTATCCGAATCTACGGCCCCTTTGACTAAAAAATCTTGAGCACCAGCTTTTACTGCTTTAAGTCCAATATTTTTATCATTCAAGCCCGTCATCATAATGACGTTAGAATTTGGAAAATCTGCTTTCAACTGTTCTAATGCATCAAATTGATTACTATCTGGCAGGTAAAGATCTAATAATATAACTTCAAACTTTTCTCCTTGCTTCAACAATTCATTGGCAGCTCCAAAGGTAGTTTTTGTAACTATTTCATAATCTCCTAAATCCGTATCTTCAAGCAATATCTCCAAAAGTCTTGCATCCGCAGGATTATCCTCAATCAGCAGTATTCGTTCATTGGTAGCCTGCTGATTTTCTTTTGGAGAAGCTATTATTTTTTCAAAAACACTCATATATATAATAAAATAGTTTTCTTTTCCAACTGTAAGAAAAAGTAATAGATATACAGCTATTGAGATTTTGCTTTTATCACCACATCTTTTAACTCCATTAACATACTTTCCGTCATAGGTTTTTGCTTATAATCACTAATAACATCTAATTGACTCGCTTTATCAATATCACTAGGGTTACGAGAAGTAGTTAAAAATATTATCATCACATTGCGCCTTCTGAGTTCTTGGAAGATTTCATAGTATTTCATTACAAATTCAAAGCCATTATATCTTGGCATATTCACATCTAGCACCACCAAGCTGGGATCAATATCATTAACTTCTTGAAATTCCATCAATATTTCTAAGGCTTCTTCAATACTCTGGCCGACCAAAATATTATCTGTAAAATCTGCTCCTTCTATCATATATTTATGATAGTAATTAACTGCAGGATCATCATCAATTAGAACTACATACTTAAACTTCATCTCCTATTAATTTAGGTCCATTGACAAATCACATAAATCTCTGCCAAGAACGTTTATTTATATTATTTTAAACAATTCTAATATCCTAATACAAACCGTGTTTCTGTTACAATTTTTTTTTATTTAACCTTGTCCACATGATTGAATTAGACTTTTCTTATCCCAATTTGATAATAATTAGAAAAGTTATAAACACGAATAGATAGCTAACTTTGAGATTATAGTGAAGGGGAGTAATAATTTTCTGAAGAGGCAGCACACTTAAAAGCAAATACTATACTCTAAAACTAAATTTTGAAGAGGGGAAAGAAAATCAGATTGATTGAGAAACAGAATAAAAATAGCACTATAAATCTACTTGATTAATACAAACAATTATAAGTCAATGAATGTGCCAAATTAAAAATCGAAATTCTCTATAAAGATTAGACTGTCACAAAAGAAAAGCAAAATAAGATTTCTTGTATATAAAATAGCTACTAGTCATTGACACTTATTTACTGCATATACGTACAGGAAGCTTAAGAAGAAAAAAATAGGGAAGAATAAAGCATCGGTTATTAAAAAATTAATTCGATTTTGAAGATGCTTTCTTGTAAAATGTGTCTACAATGAAAATGTCTAGAAACCTTAATTCTTAACTCATTCTACAGATCATTGAATATGCCAAAAAGTATATACATAAATAGTACTTGGTGCAACATGCAAAAATTACTATATTCGCACTGTTTTTTTGGAAAAACCATATTAGTAACGACGAAAGAATAAGTTCCGCATTTCGACGAGGTTATTTTGTTCTTAGTAACGTTTATTTCTACATCGTTCCTAAGCTGGACTTTAGCCATTAGTCTTTGGTCTTTAGTAACATACTGCAAAGACTTAGGCTATCTCGGTTTATTTTTATTACAGTCGCCTTCTTTGACCGAGTGTAAGAAAAATAATATAATATTTCCTAAAACCAAGCTATAGCTTGCCAAAGACTAAAGATCAATGGCTAAAGACGAGCTAAGAAATGGCTATATGAATTATAGGTTTAGTTAAATGGTAACAAGTCCGTTCATCGTCTACCGAATAAAATCTACCGATAACCAAATTTCATTTCAAATTATATATGAGTCTGGAACCTAGATATAATCCTCAAGACAAAGAAGACAAATGGTACGAGTACTGGATGAAGGAAGGATACTTTCATTCCACTCCAGATGATCGACCTGCTTATTCTATTGTTATACCTCCACCCAATGTAACAGGTGTTTTACATATGGGACACATGTTAAACAATACGATCCAAGATATTCTTATTAGAAAAGCACGATTAGATGGGAAAAATGCATGTTGGGTACCTGGTACGGATCATGCCTCTATTGCTACAGAAGCGAAAGTGGTAAGAATGCTTCGAGAAAAAGGTATAAAAAAAGGGGATTTGACCAGAGAAGAGTTTCTGAAGCATGCATGGGAATGGACCGATAAGTATGGCGGAATCATATTAAAACAATTAAGAAAATTAGGTGCTTCTTGTGATTGGGAAAGAACAGCTTTCACCTTAGATGAGGTTCGTTCTAAACAAGTTATCAAGGTATTTGTAGATTTATATAATAAAGGAAAGTTATATCGAGGGCTTAGAATGGTCAATTGGGACCCTGAAGCTCAAACTGTTTTATCTAATGAAGAGGTAATTCACCACGAAGAAAAAGCCTTTTTATATCATGTACGATACCAAGTTGAAGGAACAGATGAATATGTAACTATTGCTACGCAACGTCCTGAAACCATCATGGGCGATAGCGCAGTCGCTGTTCATCCAGAAGATGAACGATATGCACACTTGAAAGATAAGAATATTATCGTACCGATTGTCAATAGAATAGTTCCTATCATTTTTGATGAGTATGTAGATAAAGAATTCGGAACTGGCGCATTGAAAGTGACTCCAGCACATGATCCTAATGATTATGAATTAGGTAAGAAGCATAACTTAGAAGTAATTGATACTATCAATTTCGATGGTACTTTAAATGAATTGGCGCAAATCCATGTAGGATTAGATCGATTTGAAGCGAGAAAGTTGATGCAAGCTACACTTGAAGAAAGTGGTAGCTTTGTGAAATTGGAGGAATATGTAACGAGTATTGGTCGATCAGAACGAACCAATGCAGTAGTAGAACCTAAACTATCTAAGCAATGGTATGTGGATATGAAACAAATCACGCCTCCTGCATTAGAGGCCGTGATGACGGATGAAATAGAGTTTTTTCCAAAAAAATATAAGAATACTTATCGCCACTGGATGGAAAACATCCGGGACTGGTGTATTTCTAGGCAATTGTGGTGGGGACATAGAATACCTTGCTGGTATTATGGAGAAGAGTTATTTGTTGCAGTAGATGAAAATGAAGCATTACAATTAGCGCAAGATAAAATAGGAAAACATATTACGTTAAAAGATTTAAAGCAAGAAGAAGACGTTTTAGACACATGGTTTTCTTCCTGGTTATGGCCTTTCAGCGTATTTGATGGAATGGAAGAAGGCGGTGAAGTAGACTACTACTACCCCACTAGTACACTCGTTACAGGTTGGGATATTATATTCCTCTGGGTAGCCAGAATGGTGATGGCAGGCTATGAATGGAAAGGTACTTTCCCATTCAAACATGTTTACTTTACGGGCATGGTTAGAGATCAACAACGTCGAAAGATGAGTAAATCTCTTGGAAATTCACCTGATGCCTTAAAGTTGATAGAAAAATTTGGTGCAGATGGCGTTCGTTTTGGGATGATGTCTTGTTCTCCTGCGGGAGGCGATCTATTATTCAATGATAAATTATGTGAACAAGGCAGCCAGTTCTGCAATAAAATGTGGAATGCCTTACGTTTAGTAAAAGGCTGGGAAGTAGCAAATAAACCCGTTCAGAAAGACTTGGCAATCATTAATCAATTGGCCAACAATTGGTTAGAAAGCAAACTATCTGAAACAATCACTAATTTAGAAGGTAATTTTAACGAATATCGATTGTCAGAGGCAGTGATGGAGTTGTATAATTTCATGTGGGGGGATTTCTTTTCTTGGTATTTGGAAATCGTAAAACCACCTTATGGTTCTCCAATAGATAAAAAGACTTTAGATCAGGTAATTGGGTTTTATGAAAAATTAATGTCTGCACTTCATCCTTTAATGCCTTTTGTCACAGAAGAAATTTGGCATCAATTAAAAGATAGAAAAAAAGGGGAAGATTGTATGATGAGTCAATACCCTGTTGCAGGGAAAATAGACAAGGATTTATTAAAGTCTGTTGAAGTTTTAAAAGATATAATATCTAAGGTTAGAGAAATACGTCAAAAAAATAATTTGAAAAAAAGCGAAGCGCTTCAATTGTTTATTCAAGATTCTAAAAGTGCTACTCAATTTTTCAAACTAAAAGGAACCAAAGAACTTTTAGAAAAAATGGCGGTGTTAGAAGGCTTAGAATTTGTCAAAGAAGAACCAGCCAATACTGTTAGTTTTATCTCAGGTACAGAGAAATACTATGTACAGCTAAATTTAGAGATTGATGAAGCAGCAGAAAAAGAAAGACTTGAAAAGGAATTAGCTTACAATAAAGGATTCCTAGAATCTGTTAATAAGAAACTGAGCAATGAGCGTTTTGTAAATAATGCACCCGCTGCTGTAGTGGAAAAAGAAAAGCAAAAACAAGCAGACGCACTTGCAAAAATACAGATCCTAGAAGAGAGTATTGCTAAATTGAATGGTTCAACATCTGTTAAAAAGCAAAATAAAAAATCAGCAACTAATAAGATTAAAAAGTCCAGTTCTAATAAACGAGAAAGTTCACAAATTTCAAACGATACTAAAATGAGTTCAAACAAGATAACTTCCCTAAAAAGAAAAGCTGTGATTTTTGCAAAAACTGCCGAAGATCGCAAAAAGCGTCTAAAAAATAATGCTAGCGTTACTCTTCTCCAAAAAAGAAAAAAACTAAGCACTAGAGTGCCTATAGCTAAAGGACTTAAAAAGACTGCAAAGTATCAAAAGACAGGGTATGAACCTCCTACTTATAAGGGATCAAAAGGTAAAGCTGTCAATAAATTACATTTTGAACAAGATTTATTAGGAACTAATTCTTCTAAAGCATCAAGCTCTAAGGCTAAAGCATCAAGCTCTAAAGCCAAAGCATCAAGCTCTAAAGCTAAAGCATCAAGCTCTAAAGCTAAAGCATCAAGCTCTAAAGCTAAAGCATCAAGCT
>CAYOBX010000177.1:0-10741 GCA_964402245.1 uncultured Saprospiraceae bacterium
AAAAATACAGACTAAATTTACGCCCTCTAAAGAACTATTTAAAGCTACTGCTTGTCTGCTTCTTAAAATCCTTATTTTACTCCCTTTCTTTTAAAGCATAGGAATTAATCTAAGTCTGATACTTTGATTAATTTTTTATTTTGATTATACGTATTTTTATAGCTATGCCAGATTCTCCTAAAAAAAAAATGCCTTCTAGTTTAAATCCTAATTTAAAAAATATACTTGCTGCTAATAAAAAGCATCGGCTACCAGCGGAAGCTTATGCTAAGGCTATTGTGGCAGGAGATCGAGTAATATTAGGACAGGCGATTACGATTATAGAGAGTGTGAATTCAGGAGATCAGAATCTTGCTGCGGAAATTATTGACCAATGCTTACCCCATGCCAATCAATCTATTCGAATTGGTATCACAGGAGCGCCAGGGGTAGGTAAGAGTACATTTATAGAAGCATTTGGCAGCTATTTAATTGCGAAAGGTGCTCAATTAGCAGTCCTTGCAGTAGACCCTTCTAGTCAATTAAGTGGGGGGAGTATATTAGGAGATAAAACAAGGATGGAATCCTTATCTAGTAATAATGCCGCATTTATTCGCCCATCTCCTTCAGGCAGTTCTCTAGGCGGTGTGGCAAGAAAGACGAGAGAGACGATGATTTTGTGCGAAGCCGCAGGTTTTGATACAATTCTAGTAGAGACCGTTGGTGTAGGGCAATCTGAAATAATGGTTCATTCTATGGTGGATCTCTTTTTACTATTGTTGCTGCCAGGAGCGGGAGATGAGCTTCAAGGGATCAAAAGAGGAATTGTAGAAATGGCGGATATTGCGATTATTAATAAGTCAGATGGAGATAGAATTACGCTAGCGAAACAAACGAAGCGAGATTATAAAAATGCCTTACATCTATTTCCACCTAAAGATAGTCATTGGGTAGCTACAGCGATTACTTGCTCTGCTTTACACCAAGAAGGAATGGCAGAAATTTTGGATCAGATCGAGCAATATTTTCTTTTAGTTAAGGAAAATAATTTTTTTCAAAAAAATAGACAAAACCAAACAAAATATTGGCTAACTTCATCCATTAATCAAGGATTGCAAGATGCTTTTTTTAAAAATAAACAGATACAACAAGAATTAGCAAAAATAGAAAAAGCAGTATTAAACAATCAATTATCTCCATTCCAAGGAGCCAATAGTTTATTAGTCTTTTTTAAGAATTTAAAGGATGAAAAATAATTATCTATTGTACTTTCTGTTTTTAGGTTTACTCTGTGCTTGTGCAAGTGAACCCACACCTACTACTACTAAAAACAAGGAGGCCTTCACAATCCCTAATACGCCTGAGTCAATCTGTCGCTTATGGCAAAAAGTATTAGATAACAATGAAATTGATAAGGCATTACTACTCGGTAGCCCCGCAACAAAAAAATGGTTGACAGAAAATAAAGATTTAATTGTGGATAATGGAATGAATGAAGTTACCAAGTTCATTCATATGACTTGTAAGGAGGTAGCAGATAATGCGATTTGTAAATATACTTTAAGAGAAGATGGCGATCTGATAGAGGATTATTTTTCTCTTATTCAAATACAAAATCAATGGCTCATACATATTGAGGAAAGTGCTAGTAACGATCCAGAGGAGTTGATATTTGAGCAAATGAAGAAGACTTTGGAATTATAATTGTTTTGCAATAAAAATTTTCAGCAATACTTGTTAGAACAGAATGATTATTGAATAGGTTTTTTGATTAAAAAATTTAAACTCATCTACGGTAGATACCCACCTAGTGAATTCCTCAAAGATTTCAAGGCTTTACTAATTTGATTCTCTACCGTCTTTACGGATATATCTAATTGATCTGCAATTTCTTGATAGGATAATTCTTCAAAACGATTTAATACGAAAACTAAACGGCATCTGGGGGGAAGGCTATCAATCGCTTGATCGATTTCTACTTGTAAATCGTCCGCCATTAAAGTTTGTATAGTAGAGTTGGTTTTACTTTTTAAATTTTCTTTAGGCGGGGCATTTCGTAAATCAATCTTTTGATCCCGAATGTAATTTAAGGTTTTATTCCTAGTAGCTTTTCGTAGGTAGGCCACAACAGAATTCTTAATTTTTAAGGTCTTTCTTTTCTTCCAAATTTCATAAAATACATCTTGCACGAGGTCTTCAATAATATGCTCATCGGGCAATATTTTATAAGCTGCCTGACACATCGTTGCATAGTGCTGACGAAAGAGCCAATCAATTGCTTTTTCATTGCCAGTGGCTATGTGATCTAATATGTTTTGATTATTAAAGTCAGGCATTACTTTTTTTTAATGATGAATGCAAAATGATGAATGATGAATACGTGACGTGTACACGTTATGTATTCATCATTTCTCATTCATCATTTTTTTTACAGTCGCATTTTATTCATTCTATTTAAAGCTCGTTTATTTTCTCGCTCTTTAATAACGTGCCGCTTGTCATGTGATTTTTTACCTTTGGTTAAAGCAATTTCTAATTTGACAAAGCCTCTCTCTGTAAAGTACAATCTAAAAGGAATAATTGAAGCCCCTTTTTCTTTCACTTTTCGCTGTAGCTTTTTTAGCTCTTGTTTTTTCAATAATAATTTTCGATCTCTTCGATCCTCGTGGTTGTTATAAGTACCATGTCTGTATGGTGAAATATGTAAGCTCCTTACATATAATTCATCTTTTATAAATAGACAGTAGCAGTCCCCTAGATTAACGCTCCCTCCTGTACGAATAGACTTAATTTCTGTCCCTACCAGCATAATGCCTGCTTCAAAGGTGGATACGAAGAAATACTCGAATTTCGCTTTCTTATTCACTACTTCTCTGGGTGCTGGTTTTCTAACTTTTGCCATTTTATATTTTATTGAACGCTGAGGTGCAGAGATGCTGAGATCTATTATGCTACATCTTAACTTGATTGTGTTATCTCTGATTTATTTCTTTTAAAATTTACTATTTTATCAATGCATCATAAACCACATCTTGTACTTTTGGTCTAAAATCACCCGAATATAACTTCTTATTGGTCATTTTCGGGTAAGTTCTATTAGAAAGAAAGATGTAAATTATGTTTTCGTCTGGATCTGCCCAAGTACAAGTCCCTGTAAAACCAAGGTGTCCGAAGGTGTTCCAAGATGCTTTTCTGGAAAAATTAGGGTCTTTTTGTGGGTTGGTCTCAAAGAGATCAAAGCCAATACCTCGTCGAGTAGAGGAAGGATGTCTCTGTGTAAAAGTCTTAACTGTTTCTGGTGAAAAATATTGTTTACCACCATAATATCCTTGATTCAATAATAATTGCATAATTACTGCTAAATCCTTTGCATTGGAGAATAAACCTGCATGCCCGCTTACGCCCTTTAGCATCGCTGCGCCCATATCATGCACATATCCATGTACCTTTTGCTGTCGCCAGTATTGATCGTTCTCCGATGGTATAATACGACTTTTTGGGAATTTTTCTAAGGGATTATAGGTCATAGAGCTTAAACCTAATGGCTTATAAAATTGCGCTTGTACATATTCATTAATTGGAATCCCTGATATTCGCTGTACTAATTTGGCAATCAAATAAAAACCTAAATCACTATAAATATATCTTCCTGGCGTATTCATTGGCGCCTCATAGATTTGTTTCCATATTTCTTCTTCGAAATCAGAGCGCAGGTATAAATTATCTGCTACTTGATTCTCAAAGTCAGAACCTCCAGTGGAGCTATAAAATTCTGCTAATGGGCGTTTTCTTTTATCAATAGTTTCTTTATAAAAAGGTATCCACGACTTTAAACCAGCGACATGCGCCATTACGTCTTTGATTAAGATGTTTGATTTATTCGTCTTTTTCAATTCTGGTAGGTACTCACTAAAAGGACTATTAATATCTATTTTTCCTTCATCATATAGCTTCATCATAGAAATAGTGCCCGCCGCTATTTTCGTAATAGATGCTAAATCATAAATGTCTGATGTATTTACCTTTCTATTTTTACTATAGGTATGATGGCCATAAGCTTTATTGAAAACTATTTTTCCATCTTTTGCAACTAAGACTACTCCACCTGGTGAGGCTAAAGTATCAACAACTCGAGCCATTAATCGATCAATTCCTTTATTTAAAATTACTGAATTTAATCCTACGCTCTCAGGAGAATCGTAGTCCATTCTATTGAGTGGTGCAGTGATGATCCCTTTGTTATAAAAAGCTATTGAGGATGCCGTAACAGGTAATCGACCATTAATGCCAAATACCCCCATCAATGCTTGTGCGGCTAATTTTTCAGTCATTTTATCTTCATCATAAGCTGTTAAGACCCAGTCCATCTCATCAAAATACTTTAAAGAATAAGGGCTTCCGAATATAGTTAGCACCACTTTTGTTTTACTAGATAAGGCTTTTAAAAAAGTTCTTGTACTCGCTGTAACGCCAAATTTTTTACTAGCATAACTACTCATATCATGTAAGCCAATTAAGACTACATCGTACTCAGATAACTGAGAGAGTAGTCCTTGGAAATTACTTTCTGGGATATTTTTAGATATTTGAAAATGCCTCATAGTCCCATACTGATCCAATGTATTTTGGAAAACAGTACCGTATTTCGCACCTATACTTAAAGTAGCAATTTTAGTTTGATCTAAGTTTTTTAAAGGAATTAATTTGTCCTTATTTGATACTAAGGTTAAGGCATTTTGAATCAATTCTTTTTTTAGTTTTTTTGACTTTGGACTATTTAAATCTTTTCGAATATCTTCTAACTTAATAGCGGAACTATTGTGTAAATTATAATTGTATTTGGTGAGTAATACTTTCTTGACTCGTTCATTCAAATCATTAACATCTAATTTTCCCTCTGTTATATATTCTTTGATTGCTTTTACAGAAGCGCTGATATTATCGGGTAATAATAAAATATCATTCCCTGCTAATAATGCTTCCGCTTCTACTACGCCTGGTTTGAAATGCTTAGTAACCCCTTTCATTTCTAAACCATCAGTAAAAATTAAGCCCTGAAAATTCATCTTGTTTTTTAGTAAATCTGAAACTACCTTCGGAGACAAAGAAGTCGGCCTATTTAGGGTACTATCAAGATTGGGAACATTCAAATGAGCTACCATAAAACTACCAATGCCTTGGCTAGCTAATACTTGAAATGGATATAATTCAATACTATCTAAACGATTCAATTCATGTGGAATAATAGGCAAATCATGATGAGAATCAACATCTGTATCTCCATGTCCAGGGAAATGTTTAGCACAAGCCATAACGCCTGCATCTTGCATTCCACGCATATACATGTAACTCTTGATTGATACATTGTGACGATCTTCTCCAAAAGAACGGGTATTGATAACAGGATTTTCAGGATTGTTATTAATATCAGCGACAGGTGCAAAATTCACATGTACTCCTAGTCTTTTACAATGTTCCGCTACCTCTTGTCCCATTTTATAGATCAATCGATTGTCTTGTATGGCTCCTAGCATTAATTGCTTTGGAAAACTCATTGTTGATTTTTTCATCCGCATGCCCAATCCCCATTCTGCATCCATTGAAATCATTAGAGGTACTTTAGATAAAGCCTGATATTTATTCGTTAATGCTGCTTGTTTTTCTGGAGTGCCTTGAAAAAAGCAAAGTCCTCCGACATGGTATTTTTTTATTTGATCTTCTACACTCTTAATATGCTCTGCCCCTTTATCCGAATGCGCTCGAATAGCAAATAGTTGTCCTAAACGTTCGTCAGGAGTCATACTATTAAAAGTAGCTTCGACCCATGCTTCTGCTTTTGCGGATGGACTGGTCTCTTTAGATATAGGATGGGTTGTGTTTAATAGTAATAATAGGGGTAGGATAAATAAAAGTCTTCTCTTCATGGATAAGCTGTTTTTGGAAAAATTCATTTGGGAACAGGTAGTAACTATAAAACAATTTCTAGCAGTCAGGCTATAGTTCTTGATACTCGGCAACAAGTATGTTTAATATATTACTTCAAAGGGAGTGATTTGTTAGGTTTTTTTGCAAAAAGCCTAACAAAATCACTCCCTTTAGAAAATTATTCAAAGCCACTGCCTGCCGAGTATTAAGAACTATGAGTAATATTAGATCACAAAATTCACCCTTTATTTGCTAATTGCCCACAAGCTGCATCAATATCCTTTCCTCGACTACGCCGCACCGTCACCATTACGCCTTCATCAATTAAATATTTGGCAAAATCGTCTATTCTATGAGCAGCAGATTTTTCAAAGGTAGAGCCATCAATAGGGTTATATTCAATGATATTTATTTGGACGGGAAAATCTTGACACAGTTTCGTTAAATTGGCAGCGTCGATCAAACTATCATTAAAATTTTGAAAGGTAATGTACTCATAGCTAATTCTATTTTTAGTATTTCTACTAAAATATACTAAAGCCTCCATTAAAACTTCCAAATTATTTTGCTCGTTAATGGGCATGATTTGATTTCGCTTGGTATCATCTGCTGCATGTAGCGAGAGTGCCAAATTGAACCGTACTTTATCATCTGCCAGTTTCTTGATCATTTTTGCAATTCCAGCAGTACTGACTGTAATTCTTTTGGGTGACATACCTAAGCCTTCAGGAGATGTAATATGATCAATACTCTTTAATACACTTTTGTAAGCTAATAAAGGCTCTCCCATTCCCATATAAACAATATTAGTTAAGGGTAAACCAAAAGTCTCCATCGCTTGTTTATTAACCATTACTACTTGGTCATAAATCTCTGCAGCCTCTAAATTACGCACTCGCTTCATTTTGCCAGTAGCACAAAACTTACAAGTCAAACTACAACCCACTTGCGAAGATACACAAACGGTAAATCGCTTATCTTTCGGAACAGGTATTAAAACAGATTCGATTAAGTGTCCATCATGCAGTCTAAATCTAGTTTTAATTGTACCATCTGCACTTCGTTGTATCTGATCTTCTACAATTCCATTAATCACAAAGGTATCCTCTAGTTTGCTACGCAAATCTTTAGAAAGGTTGGTCATTTCAGCAAAAGAATGTGCTCCTTTTTGCCATAACCACTCATAAACTTGTTTGGCTCGAAATTTTTTCTCCTCATTAGACAGGAACCACTCTAACAAGTCTGACTTTTCCAGCAGTCGAATATCCTTTTTTGTACTTTCTGTTGTCATTAAAGCAAAGATAATGGAAATCTTTATCTGATAGTACTATGATTTTTTATAGTTTTGGGTAAGCTATTTATGAGTGTAGGGGTAAGTCTACCTAATGAACTTGTTAAAAACAAATCCTAAATACACATAATTGAACACGGAGCTACTTCGTAGCCACGCAGATAACACGGGTTTAGGTAGGTCGTAAGTGTGATGCGATTTAAAATGTCTGTCCTCACGACCTACATAATCCGTTTTATCCGCGTATTTTCCGAAGGGAAATCTGCGTTGAATTAAGTCTAGTTTTACAGCAATTCTCATTTTGGGGGCTAGCTTTATCCAGTGACTTCCCGTTACTGGATAGTAAGGCTATCAAAAATATTCAAAATGAGAATTGCTGCTAGTTTTGGTAGATTATCTTATTTCTGATCCCTATTTCGATTAATAAATTCATAGCTAACACGATCGCCAAATTATTTAATGATGTTTAAAAAGCTATTCATATTACCAGTTCGTCTTTACCAAATAATGATTTCTCCTATGCTGGGGTCAAATTGTCGATATACGCCAACTTGTTCGCATTATATGATTGGATCAATTCAAGAGTGGGGAGTCTTTAGAGGTGTTTGGATGGGCTTGAAAAGGATATTTCGTTGCCATCCTTGGAATACTTCGGATAGTTATGATCCAGTACCTAAAAAGAAAAAATAAACGACTTCGTTGACAGACCGTTACACTGTCAAACCGCCTACGGCTCTGAGAGTAGAGATTTAGGTATCGACATATATATAAGCGATATGTTTTATATTTTTCTTTAGTCATACGGAATATAAAAAGCCGAAGCATCACACTTATGATACTTCGGCTTTTTAATTTATACTTCAAAATCTACTACTAACTAAACGCTTCCGTTATCAATGCTTTTTGCTGCTTATCATGCATTTTTTTATAACCTGTAGCAGGCGAAGCACTAGAGCGTCTTGAAATATGCTTAATATCATAGTTCTGATAAAACGCTAAGAAATACTGCCAAGCTCCCATATTAGAAGGTTCCTCTTGTACCCAAAATGCTTCTGCATTTTTGTATTTCTTTTTCATTACATCCATCTGTTTTAATGGGAATGGATATAATTGTTCTAAACGAACAATCGCAACATCTGTACGATTATCTGCTTGTTTCTTTTGTAGCAAATCATAATACACTTTTCCAGAACAATATAAGACTCGCTTAATTTTCTTAGTCGCAGCCGCAGTAGTCACATCTGAATCATCTATTAATTCTTGAAAAGAATTTTCAGTTTCAAAATCTGTCAAAGGAGATACACATAATGGATGTCTCAATAAAGACTTTGGAGACATTACTATTAAAGGCTTTCTAAATGGCCGTGAATTTTGTCTTCGTATCGCATGAAAAAAGTTAGCGGGTGTCGTAATGTTTGCTACCGTCACATTAAAGTCTGCACAAGCTTGCAAGAAACGTTCTGGCCTAGCACTAGAGTGCTCTGGTCCTTGTCCTGCATAACCATGTGGTAAAAGCATTACCAATCCACTCATTCTTCCCCATTTACTTTCTCCTGCAGTAATGTATTGATCTACTATCGTTTGTGCACCATTGTAAAAATCTCCAAACTGCGCTTCCCAAATCACCAAAGAATCTGGATTCGCCATAGAATAACCATATTCAAATCCTAATACTCCAAACTCTGATAAGAACGAATTATAGATCATAAAACGACCTTGGTCGTCACTCATTCCACCTAACCTATTATAAGGTTTATATGTTTTTTCATCTTTTAAAACAGCATGACGATGAGAAAAAGTTCCTCTTCTGACATCTTGCCCACTCATTCTTACATCCTTACCATCCAGTAAGACAGAGCCATAAGCTATTAGCTCTCCCATTGCCCAATCAAGCTGTCCTTTATCTAACAATTTCTGCTTCCCTTTTAACAACCTATTAATTTTACCTAGTGGTGTAAAATTAGGTGGGATCGTCATTAAATGATTAATGATTTTATTTATTGTTGATTTAGCGATTCCTGTTTTTGGTGAATCCGTAAAGTCTTTTGGATTTGCCGTCAATTTTAATTCTTGCCAAGCTTTTTCTGGAGCCTGATACTTATAAGGCAAATCTTTTTGCTTTACTGCATCTAGGCGATTTTGCAACTCATTCCAAAATTCTTTTTCCAATTGCGCTGCCATTTGTTTTCCAAGTTGACCACTCTTAATTAATTTTTCAGAATAAATTTCTCTTGGATTTTTATGTGCATTAATTAATTCATATAAATCTGGTTGGGTGAATTTTGGATCATCTCCTTCATTGTGTCCATGCTTTCTATAACAAACCATGTCAATGAATACATCATTGTTAAATTTCTGTCTGTATTCCATCGCAAATTCTACCGCAAACAACATCGCTTCTGGATCATCGCCATTTACATGAAATACAGGAGCTTGCACAATACTGGCGATACTTGTACAATATGTAGAGGATCGCGCCTCTTCATAAGTCGTCGTAAAACCAATTTGATTGTTAATAACAAAATGGATAGTTCCTCCAGTATAGTATCCATCTAATTGACTCATTTGAACCGTCTCATACATAATTCCTTGCCCAGCTACTGCTGCGTCCCCATGAATCAAAATAGGTAAGATTTGATCGTAATCACTTCCATATAAAACATCTGCCTTCGCTCTAGAAAATCCTTCAACAACGGTATTAACAGATTCTAAGTGAGAAGGGTTTGGCATCAATTTTAAGTCAATTGTATTACCTGAAGGTGTATCAATCTGAGAAGAAAATCCAAGGTGGTATTTCACATCTCCATCTCCAAAAATAGTATCAGGTAAAGCCGTTCCTTCAAATTCTTTAAATATAGCTTCATAGGTTTTACCCATGATATTCGCTAAAACATTTAGTCGTCCTCTATGCGCCATACCAATCACGATTTCCTTAACACCTTCCTTGGCTGCTGCATTAATAATCCCGTCCAATGCAACGATAGCAGATTCTCCTCCCTCTAGTGAAAATCTTTTTTGACCTACATATTTGGTATGTAAGAATTTTTCAAAAATAACCGCACCATTCAATTTCTCTAAAATCCGTTTTTTCTTTTCTGCTGTTAGATTATAACTTTGATCAGGATGATGCCTTTCTATTTTCTTTCTAAAATATCTACGTTTTGCTCTATCTTCGATATGGTGATATTCAAAACCTATATTACCACAATACACTTTCTCCATGTGGTCAATAATTTGCCTTAAAGTCACGTTTTCTAAACCAGCTTCTTTACCCACTTGAAATACCGTATCCAGGTCTTTTTCAGTTAAACCAAAATCATCCAAATCAAGATTCGGATCTTTAGCTTTACGGTTTCTCAAAGGGTGGGTATCTGCCGATAAATGTCCCCTATTTCTATAAGCCTTTATCAAAGCTAATACCTGAAATTCCTTTTCATCAAATCCTTTTGAAGTTGCTGAACCATTTAAAGCACTAGCTACTCCGTTGCCATTTGCTCCAGCATTAGATTCACCAGAATAGTCAAAACCTTTAAAAAAGGTACGCCA
>CAYOBX010000178.1:0-10701 GCA_964402245.1 uncultured Saprospiraceae bacterium
CTCTGTTCTAAAAAATGTATGGTTTTAAATTCTAAGCAAAGAAATCCCATCGAACACACTTTTTTTAAAGCTGCGATACCTACCTTTGTATTATTAAAGTACCATAAGAAATAAGTCTTAATTTCAAAAAACAACATCATGTACGACGGATTAAAGCATGCGCACTCAGGCATTAGATGGATTTTTCTAGCGCTATTAATATATGCAGTAATTAATGCATTTCTAAAATGGAGAGGCAACAAGGCATTCACTGAAGGAGACCGAAAAGTAGGCCTATTTACCTTTGTTTTTAGCCATATCCAGTTATTAATAGGACTAGGTTTGTATTTCATTAGTCCTAAAGTAGGAAGTATGAGCTCAGAAGTAATGAAAAATGCAACCGCTCGTTTTTTTACAGTAGAGCACATTAGTATGATGTTGTTAGCTATTATCTTAATTTCTATTGGCTATATCAGCGCAAAGAAAGCAGTAGATAGTAGTGCTAAATTTAAAAAGACATTTATTTTCTACTTAATTGCTTTGATATTGATACTAATAGCTATTCCTTGGCCTCCTAAGCATGGGGCTGGATGGTTTTAAATTGTAACTCGGAATCGATTCCGATAGACTATCGAGCGTAGCGCAGATACTATTACGATACAATGGACAACCTATCTGCGCTTCGCTCGATAGGTTGATATACGGAATGAATTCCGTGTTACAGAAAACTACACAAAATTAACTCAACTCATGAAGCAATATCACGAGCTATTACAACATATACTAGATAAAGGTACCAAAAAGGAAGACCGAACAGGAACAGGTACAATCAGTGTATTTGGCTATCAAATGCGTTTTGATCTAGCAGAGGGCTTCCCTATGGTAACGACCAAAAAATTGCATTTAAAGTCTATTATCTATGAATTGTTATGGTTTTTAAATGGAGATACCAATGTAGCCTATCTTCAAGAAAATGGGGTAAGGATATGGAATGAGTGGGCGAATGAGGCAGGCGAATTAGGTCCAGTATATGGCAAACAGTGGAGAAGTTGGGAGACCTCAGATGGTCATGTAATAGACCAAATTAGCCAAGTAGTCGAACAAATTAAAAATACCCCTCACTCAAGACGAATGATCGTTAATGCATGGAATGTTGGGGATTTACCAAAAATGGCATTAAGTCCTTGCCATGCTTTATTTCAGTTTTATGTAGCAGATGGAAAGTTATCTTGTCAGCTATATCAGCGATCAGCCGATTGTTTTTTGGGGGTTCCTTTTAATATTGCCTCTTATGCCCTATTGACGCTGATGATTGCGCAGGTTTGTGATCTACAACCAGGTACTTTTGTACATACCTTCGGAGATGCTCATTTATATCTAAATCATATCGAACAAACCAAGCTTCAGCTAAGTAGAGCTCCACGTAGTTTGCCACAAATCCAACTAAATTCAAAAATTAATAATATATTTGACTTTAAGTACGAGGACTTTCGATTAGTTGACTATAATCCTTATCCTCATATTAAAGCTGCTGTCTCTATATAAATTCTCAATAAATTCCTCTTTTCCCGATGGCTTGCTTACAAGCCTTTGAAGTCCAATGCTTTAGCTGTTTATTTTGTAAGTTCTCAATGAGAAAATGAATAGATGTATAAATGAGTAAATATTGGCAGTCTACCAAGAGCAATTAGTTTGCTTAGGAACGATGTATCATAAACACTCCTTGTTTGCATCTAGCAAATGTTCTTTTGACCAATCGTCTAAGAACTTATTCTTCACTCCTTAGTTCACCATATAAATTGATTTCATTAAATAATGGGAAACAATAATTTTACGTTTGTTAATACACTTGAACATTTATCAGAAATATGCACAGCACTCAATCAGGAGGAGTGGATTGGGTTTGATACAGAATTTATCGGAGAAAAACGATATTTTACATTGTTGTGTTTAATACAAATAGATTCTCCAATAGGTAGCTTCTTAATAGATCCTATTGCCATTAAAGATTTAACACCCTTCTTCAGTATTCTCACTAATCCAGATGTCTTAAAGATCACACACGCAGGGGAGAATGATTACCGTATTTTATATAATGGATTCAATGTACTACCCCAAAATGTATTTGATACCCAAGTAGCTGCTGGTTTCGTGGGCTATAATTATCCAACTGCTTTTAGAAAGATTGTTGAAAAAGAGATAAGAGTTCGTCTAAAGAAAGGATTTGCAGTAGGGGAATGGGATACTCGACCATTAGGAGATAAATATATCCAGTATGCGTTAAACGATGTTATTTACCTAAAAGAACTTCACATAAAACTAACAAAAAAATTAGCTTCTTCAGATCGAGCGCATTGGTGCCAACAAGAGATGGACAAAATGGGAACCGCCGAGCATTATTATATCAATCCCAATGCAGAAGCATTGAATAATAATATGATGGCCCATCTTGGAATGAAGGAAAAAGTTTTCATGCTCCGTCTATTTGCCTGGAGAAAGAGTGAGGCCAAACGAAAAGACTATTCCAAAGAGATGATTTTGCCTGGTAAGCATATCAATTTGATTGTTAAAAATATACAACAAGGCGCAGCTGCATTGAGCAATAATAGGCTATTACCTAAGTCCTTTTTCAAAAAACATGGTGATTTATTGATGGAGCTATATGGAGCTCCTATTACAGAAGAAGAGAAAGAAATTTTATTACAAATACCTGTAAGGGAAGATTCTACTCCTTTCGAGGATATTACCTGTGATATTTTATATGCTTTAGTAAAAAGAAGATGTATTCGACAAGGGGTCTCCCAAAATTTGATCTTCCCTAAATCCTCTATCCGCAAGTTCAGAAAAAATCCTGAATGGTTAGGGGATCAATGGCGGGCAGAAGTATTAGGTGTTGATCTTTTAAGATTATTAAAAAACATGCCCCAAGTAAAATATGAT
Source organism: uncultured Saprospiraceae bacterium (assembly GCA_964402245.1). Taxonomy (GTDB): domain Bacteria; phylum Bacteroidota; class Bacteroidia; order Chitinophagales; family Saprospiraceae; genus JAFMDF01. Next base: position 2,920 of record CAYOBX010000178.1, read on the forward strand.
GTAACAGATGGTGTATTTACAATGAAGTAAGTTTAAATGATGAATGAGAAATGATGAATGATGAATACGTTACTTGCGTCATGTATTCATCATTTCTCATTCATCATTTAAACAACAACCGTTCGCTGACGCAATAAATGATCCGCCACCACTAATGCAGCCATAGCTTCTACAATAGGCACCGCCCTAGGCAACACACATGGATCATGCCTACCTTTCCCCACTACCTCTACCCTATCACCATCCATATTGACAGATTCTTGAGCCGATACAATAGTAGCTACTGGTTTAAAGGCTACTCTAAAATTAATATCCATTCCATTCGAGATACCGCCTTGTATGCCTCCAGAATGATTAGTAGTCGTTTTTATTTGACCATCGGGTGCTTTATAAAAAGGATCGTTGTGTGCGGAACCTCTCATAGCAATCCCATCAAAACCAGAACCATACTCAAACCCTTTACAAGCATTAATACTCAACATAGCCTTGCCTAAGTCGGCATGTAGTTTATCGAAGGCTGGTTCGCCCAAGCCAGTAGGGCAACCTTTTATAACACTAGTGACCACACCACCTATCGTATCTCCCGCTTTTCTTACTTCTTGAATTAACTGAATCATCTCCTCCGCTACTGCTAAATCTGGACAGCGAACAGGAGTAGCTTCTACATTATTCATATCCAAGTCTTTGTAAGCTTGCTCTACTTTTATCGCTCCTACTTGACTCACATAAGCAGCCACTTGTATCCCTTTAGCACGCAAAAACAACTTGGCTATCGCTCCAGCAGCCACTCGCGCAGCCGTCTCCCTAGCAGAAGAACGTCCACCGCCTCGATAATCCCTATGGCCATATTTTTCTTGGTAAGTAAAGTCAGCATGAGAGGGGCGAAATTTATCCGCAATATGAGAATAATCTTTAGATTTCTGATCCTTATTCATAATGATCATGCCAATGGGCGTGCCAGTAGCAATGCCTTCAAATACCCCTGACAAGATTTGTACTTGGTCTGGTTCTTTCCGCTGCGTCACGATCTTTGATTGACCAGGTCGTCTTCTAGCTAATTCCTTTTGAATAAAGGCCTCATCTATAGGCAAGCCCGCTGGGCAGCCATCAATAATGACACCTAATCCTTTTCCGTGCGACTCTCCAAAAGTCGTTATTTTAAATACTTTACCGAATGAATTTCCTCCCAAAATATTTTTTTATTTTTTTAGGGGCAGCCATTTTAGAAAGTATTTTTTGCAAAGATACTTTCTAAAATGACTACCCCTAAAGAATTATATACCACAAAAATATTAAATTTAAGTATTAAGTGCTCAATGGCTATCGCTACCTCATTATAGGCTCTTAACAGCCATTTGAAACCAACAAATTGTCGATATTTTGAAATGTCGATAATTTTAGATTTCCTATTCCCTCCGAATGGAGGCTTCAATTAAATGAAATTTTAATTTTAATTGATTTAGATTCTAAGCCTCCTTATACACCTTATCATAATGCGCCCAAGCCAAGCGAATTTTATGATAAGGAATCTCTTCCTTCAAATATTCAAAAATATCTTTATTGGCAAACGGAGGCGTCATCGCATTGATAGCTTCCTCAATTCGATTATATTCTTCTTGTGTAAAAAATTGGAATAGATCAATAGGTTCTCCCTTGCCATAAAGGTGCGCTAAATGAGAATAGATCGTAGCAGGATTGAGATCTCGCTCCGCCGCTATTTCTTCTACACTCAACCCTTGTTTATATAAATCATAGGTGATTATATGAGTCGAGCCTTGTATTTTCACCCCAACCTTCTGCTGCTCTTTAATATACTGAAGAATTTGATCCATAAAGAGATTGCCATATCGTTTGAGTTTCTTTTCTCCTACTCCTGATACCTCCATCATATCCGCATCCAATAGAGGACGTTTGGCAGCCATTTCTTCTAATGTTTTATCAGAGAACACCACATATGGAGGAATTCCTTCTTTACGAGCAAGTTCTCTTCTCAATTGGCGCAAGCGCTCAAATAGATCATCTCTAACTCTTTCTCTTTTGGTCTTAGTTTTCGCTTTTGCTTTTGCTTTTTCTGCTCTTTTATCAGCCACTTGCATTTTGACCAACTGGATCTTATGGCCATCAAATAAAACAGCTTTACTAGATTCTGTTAATTTTAAAGCCCCATTCTCATCATAAGCCACTTCAATCAAACCTTGGTTGGTCAACTGCATCAGATAATATTGCCAATCTCTAATAGGCAAATCTCTACCAGCTCCATAGGTTTTTATATTTTGATACCCCCGTTGCATAATTTCTTTACGACCTGATCCTCTCAATACATCAATGACCATAGTACTACCCACCTGCTGTTTTAATCGAGCAATAGCGGATAATGCTTTTTGAGCAATTAGCGTACCATCAAAATGCTCTGGTGGGTTTTTACAAACATCGCAGTTTCCACATTGCCCCGCCGTTTGTTCACTAAAATAAGCTAAGAGCAATTGTCTTCGACAAACTAAGGATTCTGCGTACTGCTTCATCCTTTCTAGCTTGGCTAATTTTAATTCATTTTGATCGCTTTCATTTTTAGTCAATATATCCCGCAAGACCATGACATCTTGATAGGAATAGAATAATAAGGTATCCGCAGAAGTTCCATCTCTACCTGCCCGTCCTATCTCTTGGTAAAAGCTTTCTATATTTTTTGGTAAGTTATAATGAATAACCCAGCGAACATTGGACTTATCAATCCCCATTCCAAAAGCTACGGTCGCACAAACAATTGGCAAGGTATCGTTGATAAAATCTTCTTGGATACTAGAACGTTCTGCACTAGACAAGCCTGCATGGTACGCTCCCGCCTTAATGCCTTTCTTTTGTAATTTTTCCGCAAGGTTCTCTGTACTTTTTCGACTCAAGCAGTAAATAATACCAGATTGGTTAGGATGCTTTGCAATGAAATCAATAATTTGTTCAAACCGTTTTTGCCCTGGCTTTACAGACAAACTAAGATTAGGTCGATCAAAAGAATCCAGAAATACTTTAGGGCTATGTTGATTTAATTGTAAACATATATCCTTCCGAGTGGCTCTATCCGCAGTAGCTGTAAGCGCTACAATTGGTATAGTAGGAAATTGAGGCTTGATAAATTTCATTTGGGTATACTCGGGTCGAAAATCATGTCCCCAAGCAGAGATACAGTGTGCCTCATCTATAGCAAATAAACAAATTTTGATACTTTTTAATAAGGAAAGAAAATTTTGAGAAACTAATTTTTCTGGAGATACATAAATTAAATTTAGATTTCCATTATACAAATCATCTTCTACTTGTCTTTGCTCCTCTGTGCTTAACGAACTATTTAAATAAGAAGCAGAAATTCCATTCACTCGTAAACTTTCTACTTGATCTTTCATCAAGGATATTAAAGGAGATACGACTACTGCTACCCCTTCCATAGTCACCGCAGGAATCTGGAAACAAATAGATTTCCCCCCTCCTGTAGGCATTAATACTAATGCATCTTCTCCTTTATAAAGCGTACTAATAATTTCTTCCTGCATCGGCCGAAAGGAATCATACCCAAAGTATTTTTTTAATGCTGCTTTAGCCTCTGTAAGCTCCATGTTTAGAAATTTAAAAGTATTAGCAGAAGTCAGTAGGTCAGACCGTTCTAGTTAGCTTAAGCTAACGGAACTGTCAGAAGTCAGATTCAGGACGTTGACCACGTTACGTAGTCAACGTCATAAATCTGACAACTGACAGCGTAGCAATCTGACCTCTGACTTCTTAAATTAGACGGTCCCCCTATTTCGACCCAACCAAATAGAAACGACTAATCTTAAAGGCAATACAATTGCAGCAATAATACTACCTGCCCCAAAGAAAATCATTAGGTTACGGATATACGCCCCCAAGCTATTTTGCTCGGCAAGAGATAAGTGACTCAAAAAGCTACCCAATCCTTTTTCGTCCAAATAAGTTTGGAAGAAATTTAGTTCATTGATCAATAAAAATATAGTGATCGCACTAAATAGAATGATCGCTAATTTGAGTTTTTCTAAGTGAGCCAAAAAAGTATATTTCAAGAGGAAAATATACCTTGTAAAGGTAACAAAAACCACTATAAACAGAATGGTACTGGTATAAAAAGGATAGGTAGCATTAGCCTTTGAATAAATAGGAAACAGCATACCTACCACTAATAAAAGCGTGAAAATCCACCAAACTACTTCTAAAACAAATGATAAATTATTTTTATTCATAGATAAAATTTGCTTGTATTCTTAATTTTATTTACTTTGTAGCAACATTTACTTATATGATTTAACTAGATACCCTCCATTTCCTATCACTCCGATCTATTAAATTCCTATTTAACAACGCAAAGAACGAAATAATTTACGAGTAATATTCACTAACTACTCTTATTTTATTATATCATTTCCCTAAGTAACGACAAAACAATAACTTCGGCATTTGGACGGATTCTTTTGCCCTTATTTTCTCTTTGAAATCAGTCATAGTATCAACAATACTCCTTCTTCCAAAGAAAAACTAAGAACAAAATAACCTCGTCCAGAAGACCACCTTATTATTTCGTCGCTACTTAGTAAAATTCCTGCAGTTTTAAATAAAACAAACCTAACTGCTTGATAAACACGTATATACCTTTTGATGAGTGATTTTTTTTACTATTTTCACAAAACATTTACATACTATATAGACTAAAAATCTAAGCGATCTACTGACTTAGGACTTTAATTGATCAACAAGTTAACTCAACAATGAAGCAACCACTTCCATTATTAATAGGAATACTAGTTATATATATACTAGTCTCTTCTTTCTTATATACTCGAACAGCCTGTTGTCTAGGAACAGCTGCCCCTGTAGAATCAACTACAGCCGTAGAATCAGTTGCAGCACCAGCAGCCATTTTAGCCAATACAACAGGGCTAGGAGCTATAGATACATCCAATGAATTGAATTTGAATGCAAATGAAAATTTATATTTTGCACCTTCTACATTTACCTACCTTCCTCTATCAGATAATTTATCTGCATTTCATCAGGATTTAGCCAATTACTTAATCGATCATCCAGATAGAACTATTTCTATAACAGGTCGGTATCAAGGAGATGAAGAAAACACGTCTATCTTATCCAGTATTGGTTTAGCAAGAGCAAATCAAATAAAGAATTTATTACTTGATTACAATGTGCCTGAAAAACAATTGCTCATCACAGACGATTTGGTAGAAGCGATAAGTCAGACTGATGAAGTATTTGATAATGCCATTGTATTTGGTTTTGAAGATACTATGGTAGAAGAGGAAAGCTTAACTTCATTAGAAGAAAAATTAAGAAGCAATAAGATCACGCTCTACTTTGATAAAAATGCTAAAAAACTAGAACTCAATCCAGAGCAACGTCAATACTTCGCCGATCTAATTAACTACTTAAATAAAAATCCAGATGGAATTGTTTTAGCAACCGGGCATGCAGATATTGAAGGGGATCCGGGCATTAACAGATATATTAGTAGAAAACGAGCTCAATTTGTTAGAAATTACTTAATCGGTAATGGTATACGAATGGAACAAATCCAAGCCAAAACAGAAGGCGATGAAAAACCTATCGCTACTAATGATACGGCTGAAGGAAGAGCAAAAAATAGAAGAGTCGAAATAACTTTAAAATAATAAGTAACGAGTAAAAAATAACTTGAACATCTTGACGGTTTCTTTTGCCCTTATTTTTCCTTATAAAATAATTCCATAGCCCTGCTATGCAATGATTTTCTAAGAAAAACTAAGAACAAAATAACCTCCTCAAGATGACCAACTTATTCTTTGCTCGTTACTAAAGAATAAAAATCAACAATATGGCCTGTTTTTTAACACAATTAGCCCTAAGTTCTATAGCTGCCATAATCGGTGGTTTAATCGGATGGTTTCTCCGAAATCAAAAAGCATTAGAACCTGCTGAAGTAAGAGCTTCATCAACTTTTAATAGTCTTTCAACTAAACATAAGACATTAGAACAACAATATTTAAGACTGAAACAAAACTATGATACTCAATCCAGTCAGAACACTGGTATCAATCAATTGTCTAGTAGTTCCTCTACCAATATTAGTGCAGCGGATAGTAAAGAGGCGAATTCAGCAAGTACTAAAATAGTGGGACAAGCTTTAGCAGCAGGGGTTGCTGGCGCTGGAATTAGAGAAGTTATTAAAGAAGTCGAAGTCATCAAGGAAATTCCTATAGAAATTATAAAAGAGGTAGAAGTTATCAAAGAAGTAGAGAAAATTGTCGAAGTGATTAAAGAAGTGGAAGTACCAGTAGAATTTGTTAGAAAATTGGAGACCATCAAAGAAGTGCCTGTTGAAGTGATTAGGGAGATCGAAGTAATAAGAGAGGTAGAGGTCATCCAAGAAGTAGAAAAAATTGTAGAGGTGATTAAAGAAGTAGAAGTAATCAAAGAAGTGCCAATGGAAGTCATCAAAGAAATAGAAGTGACTAAAGAAATCATCAAAGAAGTACCTGTAGAAATCATCAAAGAAATAGAAGTGATTAAAGAGGTACCGATGGAAGTCATTAAAGAAATAGAAGTGATTAAAGAGGTACCAATGGAGGTGATTAAAGAAATAGAAGTGATTAAGGAAGTACCTGTTGAAGTAGAAGTAATCAAAGAAATAGAAATTATTAAGGAAGTACCTGTTGAAGTGATTAAGGAAGTGAAAGTTATCAAGGAGGTAGAAGTGATTAAAGAAATAGAGGTGATTAAGGAAGTGCCTATTGAAGTGATTAAAGAAGTAGAGATTATTAAAGAAGTACCTGTTGAAGTCTTGAACATAGTTGATTTAGATAAAAAGGAAGAACCTTCAAATGGTATAGCTAAAAAGAATCTAACCAATGATATTAGTGAAAGTATACCATCAGATATAAGCACCGTCGATTATGGCTTTTCTTCTTCCTCCTATCAATTGTTTGGTTTAGCAAGTGCTGCGCATGTCAATAATATTGAATATGAACAAGTAGGTAGTTTAACAGATAGTAAATATTATTTCTGGAAAGGAGCGGATGGTTTATTTTACTATGCTATTGCTAATCAGAGTGGTAACGTTCTACTTTTTAGTGATGGGTTTGCTACTAAGAAAGTAAGAAAAAATGCTTTCAAATATTTACAACCCTTACTGTATCAAACCAATAGTTATCGGAAATTTGCTAACACAAATGGCAACTATTATTTCCATTTTTATGGAGAAGATGGTGAAGTATATGCTAGTAGCCCTGCCTATACCTCTATTTCGGAACTAGACAATTCTATTGTTTATCTAGTTCAGCAAAATCCTAGAAAAGATGATTTAAAAGTAGTAGAGGGTATCGGTCCAAAAATAGAAGGTTTATTAAATGATGCTGGCATTAGCACTTGGTCCGCTTTATCCCGAACAGAAACTTCTGTATTAAAAGAAATTTTAGATGATGCAGGACCTAGGTATAGGATGCATGATCCTTCTACTTGGGCAAGACAATCAGGTATGGCCAGTGAAGGAGAATGGGATAAATTAAAGGCTTGGCAGGATGAATTGGATGGTGGAAGAAGCTAATACATTTATTACTTAGAATATCTAAGGAACGGCTAGGAACATTTGTATCTTAGCCGTTTTTCTTTTAAACAAAAAAGAGTCAGCTCTCTCTAGTGTAAGAAGCATACGTCTGATTAAATGTTGAAAATTAAGACAAGTTTATCGAGGTAGTTGACAGTTGACTTTAAAGAAGTTCAAGCGCAAGT
>CAYOBX010000179.1:0-2891 GCA_964402245.1 uncultured Saprospiraceae bacterium
ATATTTATTGTGGAGAAAGGTAAGGACATTAATAAAGCTCTTCATTTAATTGAAGGATTTCTTCTTCTAAAATTCTCTTGATAAATCTAGGTGTAAAAAAACTTCTAGCAGCACATTTTAACAGACGTTTATATTCAGAGAAAACTAACCTATCTATTAACGTTATCTGGTCATTATTTAAATACTTGTTGAACTTTGAGACTTCGTTCTTTCTAACATTAGACTGAAAAAAAACGAATGTATTTTTAGGAAAAGAAAACTCATTTATATTTCCTATGGCTCTATCTTTCTCAAACATATAGTAAGATAATCCTAAGTCTTTACTTTTCGTACAACCATGTTGGATTTTGTTCTCTGGAACTCTTATTTGAGAAGTTGTTAAAGAGTGTATAAAAACGGCTAGATCACTAGATAGGTAGAGGACTATTAAATATTTGTCTTTAGTTGGAATACTATTGCCAAAGTCATAATTTTCAACATGGAGAATGTTTCCTGAAGAAAATAAATCTGCTGTATTAGTCAAAATATTCGTATTCTGGTTCGTCTAATTTTAATTGTAAATCTAAAGATTCATAAGCTGATTTAAGAGCCATTTCTTTCAAGGCATCTCCATTGTTTAATTCTTGTAATGGAATGATATAAGTTGAAGTATTCTTAAATGTTTCAAAAGCTTTTTTTAATTCATTTTTTTCAACAATTTTATGCCATAGAGTATCTTGTTTGTGTAAAATATGAATCAATTCTTTAGAATTCAAATGACCATATTTGGACACCACTTCATTGATAGTATCTATCTCAAAATCAGAAAATTCATCATCGTTGAACTGTACTAATGGATTAATATAAATTTCTTCAGAATTACCTCTTTTTGTAGATTGTTTTTTCCAAATTTTTACAAAATTATCAAGCGAAACTATTTTCCCATTTACAGTCTCTTTATTACCATGCTTTATTTCGCTATAGATAGAGTAAGCTACTGGACCTAAAGCCCATACTCTATAATCTAACCAAGTTAATGGAACTCCTGTCTTTTTAACAGCAGTCTCATCAATTAAGTAAAGCAGTTTTAATAATTTGGTTAAGGAAAGGTGTTGTATCTTTTCGGCTAGAAAAACGAGGGTATTTCCAATCTTATCATTTTGGATAGATCTAAAAATTGCCATATCATACCTTTGAGATGAAAAACATTAAATGTTTTGAACTGCATAAATTTAATACAAAAAAAACTATTCCTTAGTTTCTTGACTTATAAAAATGTACCAAAACTAATTTAATTAGAATTTTTCTAAATAATAACGCTAAAATAGCTGAATTATGATCTAAATTGTAATATTCTGCCTTGAAAGAATTTTACTGGGGGCTTGATATAAATAAGCGTAGTATCATTTTCTAATTTCATCAGCCCATTATCTGATATGCTTTGTTTATATCCTTGTAATGTTTTAATAGAGTAGGGTTGGATGTCGATTGGATTTATTTGCTTAGCTTGAACACCATGTAAGAGTAATAGACAGATCAAAAAAGATGGAGCTATCATAGGGGAGAATAGATTTAGCGGACTTCCTATTCGTAAAGGAATCTTTGTTGGATTCCTAAATGTAGTGCGATACTTAATAAAATAATAAAAAGGAAGTAGGGTGTAAACTATTAAAGCAACTAATCCAATTATTTCATGTAAAGGATTATCTGGGAAAATATGAAATATAACCAATGCTAGTATACGGATAAAATTAGCTAAGATAGTTAGTAGTGATTTGTTGGAATTTTACCACACACGACTAATTAGTGAATTCGTGGTTACTTTTCGTACCGATAGGTACTACGATATGTAGTTAGAAATAAACACTAGGAGCACATTTTGAAAAAAAATCAAAAAAAATTGGAATTAGCAATAAAAGAGTGTTACATTTGTAGTGTACTAGTTATCTAATACACTAAACTTGCAAAACGAAATCATAAATTTTAAAAAACCAATTAATGATAGATATACAAAACGTACAATTTGGTTATCGCAGGCGACATCAACTATTTAAAGATTTAACCTTGCAAATTCCAACTGGGAATATATATGGATTATTAGGTCGAAATGGGGCAGGGAAGACTAGTTTACTAAAATTAATTAGTGGTTTAGTTTTTCCTAAAGGAGGAGATATATCTGTAATGGGGTATCAACCAAAAGATCGACTACCTTCATTTTTATCAGATGTCTTTTTTATTCCAGAAGAGCCGCATATCCCAGAAATGCGGATTTCAAGATATGAAAGTACCTATGCTCCTTTTTATCCGAAATTCGATCATGCACAGTTTCAGCAGTACTTAGCAGACTTTGAAATTAGTGGCGACCAAAAAATGACGGGCTTATCTTATGGTCAGAAAAAGAAGGTGATTATGGGATTTGGATTGGCGTCAAATTGTCGATTATTAATTTTAGATGAACCTACGAATGGACTAGATATTCCGTCTAAAAGTTTGTTTAGAAAATTATTGGCAGGAGCTATTAATGAGGATCGATCATTTATTATTTCTACCCATCAAGTAAGAGATATGGGCAATTTGATTGATCCTATTATTGTATTGGATACAGGTAAAATTATTTTCCAAGAGTCGGTAGAATCAATTGCCAAAAAACTCAATTTTGAATTAAGTCATAGCCTTGAAGAACCAGAAGGTGCGTTTTATGCAGAGCGGGTGCCAGGGGGGTACTTGGCTATCTATGAAAATAAAGAAGGGGAAGAAACAGAAGTAGATATTGAAGTATTATTTAATGCAATTGTATCAAAGCGTGCGGAAATTCAAACGCTTTTTACTGCCTGAAAATCAGAATTTTTTTTTAAACCACAAAAGTAACAAAAGAGCACAAAAGCTTATCGCACTTTGCTTTTGTGGTTCAA
>CAYOBX010000179.1:2991-10660 GCA_964402245.1 uncultured Saprospiraceae bacterium
TACAACTAAAAAATAAAACAATGGAAACCAACTCCAATTTCTCCATACAACGAATCGGTTACTTGATTCGAAAAGACATTTGGGAAAGTCGCAAAATAACAGGCATAGTAGGTATGGCTGTATTTGGGTTCATCTTTATGATTTTTATGTCTTTTCCTAGAAGGTCAGAAGAAACACCACATGAAGTATTATATCCGATGCTTTTATTTATTGGTGGTTTTATCTTTACCAGTATTATTTTCAGAGAATTGTATACCAAGCCAAGAGGTCAATTTTACCTAACTATACCAGCGTCTAATTTTGAAAAAGTATCTAGTAAGTGGTTGATTTCTGCAATACTCTACCCTATAGCTATAACCATTTTTTATTGGCTATTTTCGATCATTGCAAATGGCATTTACGCTTATTGGTATGGCGAACCGAGAGTAGGATTTATGACAGATTGGATGAGAGAATTAAAAGATTTAATTCCTTTCTACATAGTATTTCAAGCAATATTTTTTCTAGGAGCAATTACTTTCACGAAGTATAATATTTTTAAAACATTCTTTAGCCTATTCGTCTTTGGTATATTTTTGACGATTGTATTTGCCTTTATATTTCGATTTGTCATGTGGGATCATTTTAATGGGATGCATTTAGAACCACAGTATAATGGAATGGATTTAGAACCAAGTAATTCAATTCAACTTTTTGTAGAAGATTATGTGTTGGGTGCTTTGAAGTATGTGTTCTGGCTAGGCTTTGCGCCATTTTTATTGTTGGTTAGTTATTTTAAATTGAAAGAACGAGAAATATGAAATTTACCAAACCTAAAGCCATCTATATGCAAATAGCAGATTATATCAGCGACAATATTTTGGAAGCTAAGCTAAAGGAAGGAGATCGTATTCCATCCGTTAGAGAAATGGCAGCCCAAGTAGAAGTTAATCCAAATACCGTAGCAAGAACTTATTCTTACTTGCAAGAAAAAGCAATCATCTTTAATAAAAGAGGCGTAGGGTATTTTATTGCAGAAGATGCTTTAGAGAAAACTAGAACCTTGAAAAAAGATGCTTTCTTAAAACAGTATTTACCGGATTTTTTAAAAATGATGAAATTGCTAGATTTGAAAATAGAAGATATTGAAAATTTAGCGAAGTAAAATCTATTAAAGAAATTAATCATGAAAGCAAAACGATCAACTTATACGGTTTACCTACTAGTGATTTTTACTTGTCTATTGTTTGTAGCCACTATTAAATTGAGTATGGGAGAAGTGGGAATGCAAATTTTAGGTATGCAGCCAATCCCTCAAGTAGAGGAACAAATAATAGTAAAAAAAGAAGTGGTGATATTGACCTCTATCCAAATCAAGTTTTAAATAAAATAAAAATGAAAACCAGTAATAAATTATTAACTGCAGCATTAGCCTTTATCATATTGTTAGGATCAGTAGCTATGGTTACACTTAGAACCTCTTTAGTGCCACGTGGAATAGGAGATGGAGATGAATTAATCAATGGTAGTGGTGACATGCAGAAAAAGCGGTTGGAGGTAGCTTCTTTTTCTAAATTGTTAGCAATGGATGGGTTAGAATTTAGATTAGTAAGCGGAGAGGAATTTGTAGAAGTGGAAGCAGAAGAAAATCTGCTAGACTACTTTGAACCAACAATAGAGGATAATCAGTTACGAATGCAAATAAAAGAAGGATATACGCTTCGACCTTCTGAGGATGCAAAAATAAAAGTGACTATTGGTTATAATAATTTGCATAATATTAGAGCGAATGCAGCAACTAGCGTTATTAGCCAAGACACGCTCTTTACAGAGTCTTTAAGTTTAAGGGCAACTAGTGGTGGAAGAATAGATATACCAACCGTTACTAAAAATTTAGATTTGCAAGTCAATAGTGCAGGAGAAATTATTTTAGCAGGTAGTACTTCTTTTATTAAAGGAAGTGCGAATAGTGGAGGTACTATTAAAGCATATGATGTAAGTAGTATTACAGGAGAAGTCCATTCTAATAGCGGAGGACAAGTCAGAATTTTTGTAAAAGATTATTTAAAAGCGTCTGCTAATAGTGGGGGGAATATTCGATACAAAGGCGATCCTAAAGTGGATCAGCGATCTAATAGTGGAGGGACTATACATAAGGGCTAAAGTTCGTTAGGTAGGTTGAGCATAGCCTCCCTAGATCTGCCAGATTTTCAAAATCTGGCAGATCTAAATAACAGGTAATTTTCTCTAAACAATCACCTCCACTCGCTCTTGAAAAGTAACTGTCTGTTCATCCAAATCAAGCGCACATAAATACCCTAAACCTTTACGATCGAAGCAACAACCACCATCAATATTGATAACAGGATTTTTTTCCAATTTTGATAAACTTTTAACAATCATTTTTCTATAGTTCGGCGTATGCCCATGTACAATAATACGACCTCCCAACCAATCTTTATCAATCGTTTTTTGCCAACCTCTTATCCAAATCATACTTTTTGTATCTGCTAGTGGATTATTATTTTCAAAAGACAAGCCCGCATGTACTAGTATATAACCATCTATTTCAAGATAGGGATCTAGTTCCTCCATCCATTCAATATATTCTTCTGGAATATCTAACACATGTTGCACACCAAAACTTTTTAATGCTTCAGGATAGGCTCTATAAAAAGATTCTCTAGGATGGTATTCATCCAATAGCATCTGTTCATGATTACCTAGTAAGCAATGCACTGTATGTCCCGTTTCTTGTAGGTGCCAAATATGATCGATGACACCTTTACTATGAGGCCCTCTATCTATATAATCCCCTAATAGAAATAAAATATCTTCTTTGGTCAACTCAATTTGTTGAAGCAAAGCTTTGAAACTGTCTAAGCAGCCATGTATATCTGAAATAGCTATTCTGCGCATAATTTTTTGAGAGTAGAGAATAGAGAGTAGAGAACAGAGATGACATTCGTTTAAAAATCGAAAATATAATTTACTTTTAAACGAATATAGTCTCTCCTCTCGCTTCTCTGCTCTCTGTTCGGATTTCTAACTAATTGCATACTTAGTCAACCGACATTTGACCCGTAGAATTTGTTGAATATCCTGTAGATCTATTGCGTAAGGTTTATAGACCTCTCCATTATCGGAAATTAATCTAAGTTGTTGGACTTGATTTTGATGCCTGATTTGTTGAACTCGCTTAGCCACGACTACATCAGAAACCACCACATAAACATGATTATCTCTCAGGGGTTGTCCTCGTTCTACTTCTTCACAAATAACTAGATCGCCGTTTGTGATAGTGGGCATCATACTATCCCCACTAATTTCAAAGGCTTTTAAATTGCCTTCTAACCCAGGAATAGAAAATCGTTGTAGATTATTTAAGTAGTCCACGTCTTGATGAGAAATAGCATATCCAGCCACGGCCTTATCAGGTATCAACGAAATATTGTTTCTTGTAGGTCGCTGGATTTTATCTGAAAAAGGTCTTGTAGGAAGATTAGCTGGATTAAAATGAGGAAGAAAAAGCGTTTCACTATTGCCAAATATAAAATTAGCATTAATTGCATATGTATCAAACAATTTGTTTAATTGGTCGACTGTAATATTCCGTTGTCCTTTCAAAATGCTGTTGATGACATGGTTGTAAGTACCTAATTTTTTTGCAATATCAGATTTGCCTCTGATGATGTTCAATTTTTCTAGTTCTTTGAATACTTTTTTAAAACGTTGATTTACAATGTTTTCTGAAAAGTTGTTCATTTTTTATAAACTTTTTGTTTTAAAAAAGTTGTTTAATTAAAAACAATTGTTTTAATTTGCATTGTGATTGAAACAAAAGTGTTGTTAATTTTTGTTTCAAAAAGAATAAAGATACAAAAAAGAGCTAAAACATCTGTTATGTTAAATCCAAAACCCAATTCTATTCAAGTAGCTGTTAGAGAGAAAGAACCAAGCAATAATTTGACTGCAACACCTAATAAACCAGGTATAGCAAAAGAAGTAAATGCTTCAGAAATTCCATTTTGGGTCTTGTTGTTAAAGCTACTTAAATCTACCCGTATCCCATTCATTTCAGGAAAACATCAAATCATTAAAAAATACAAAGAGTATTTTGGAAAGCAACCTTTTCCTTGGTTTAAATTATCTTTATTAGCCTTGGGTATGTATATGCTTTTTCAAAAAGACATGCATTTTCAAGTTAACATGAAAGCGCCAGAACAGGTATTTTCAGATGATCGACAGGCGAATGAACCAGCCGCTTTATCTATGAGTTTAACGCATTTGGGTAAGGCATTGACGGGTTCTGCTTTTTCTAAAGAAACGACCACTCCGCTATCAAAAAAAGCTACAACTATCCTTCCTTATTCTAAGGAGGTAGTCGCACAATATGTCCAACGTTTTTCGAGAATAGCGATCATGGAAATGCAGAAATATCAAATCCCAGCTAGTATCAAAATGGGTCAGGCTATATTAGCTAGTCAAGCAGGAGGGCATTTACTAGCTACTAAATATAATAACCACTTTGGCACGCTATGTAATCAAGAAAGTGCTTCTTGTTTACCATATAAAACAAACGGTGCTGCTGTAAATATTAAATCCTATGAGAGTGCATGGGAAGGATGGAGAGATCATAGTGAGATGATTTCTAAAGGGAAATATACAAGCCTAGTAGCGCATGGAAAAGATTATAAAAAATGGGCAGCAGGTATTGCGGAGATTGGCTACGGAAATAATCAAGAATATAGCAAACAGTTAATTCAAATTATTGAACTATATGGATTGACAGATTTAGATAAAGAGTAATTAGCTAGGAGTCAGGAGTCAGGAGTCAGGTTGACCGAGAATAGCGGATATCTGCAAGATTTTAAAAATCTGGCAGATTTAAATGCCTAAGAATCAAAGATCCATAAAATTATCTTTGAAGATTATTGAATTGTCGGTCAGTCTGAGTAGTTAGTAGTCAGGCGGCTTCAAGAAAAGATCTTTATTTTATAAATATCAAAAACAGAGACTGACCCCTGACTCATCGATCCTGACCCCTAATCAAGAATAAAAGGCTAGAGTAGAGGAATTTAGCTGGCAGGTTTTAGGAATTCTTTGCCAGCTTAAATTCTCTGTTTAGTTAAAGAAACGAGATCGTTCTATTGTATCAATAAGAGAATTGAAAGTCAACATCTTAGGAGTTTTGAACTTAGACTTGATACTTGAATTTGAACTTTTCAAAGAGACCATTGACAAATGTTGTAATATGTGTTTAGACTATAGTGTCTTTCCTTTTCTCATTTGGTTTTCTCATAGTCCGTTTTGGGGCCACCGTGGTAGGTGGTCTTTTTTTTTGCCCTTTATAAAAATGAAGCGAACGTTGTTCCTCAAAGGAACGACGTTCGTTTCCTAATCAATATTTTGTTCTATTGTTTAATAACTATTGATTGATCGTCGAGGTTATATCCTCGGCGATTTTTTATCAAATAGATTTTCTATCCTAAATTTTAGATTATCGAATTTATAAACCATAACTCTCCATCTCAGCGTTTAATACAAATACATGAAGTCTAATGCACATGCGCCTCCCCACTACCACGAGGAATCCGAATATTATCAACTAAAGCTTGCACCTCTTTAGGAGGAGCAGGAGTTAATCTAGAAACAGTAAATGCCACAACCAAATTCACGGCCATTGCGATTGTACCAAATCCTTCAGGAGAAATACCAAACCACCAATCATCGGGAGTACCTCCACCAAAACCTTGTAGTTTATATTTAATCATATAAAATAGCATTAAGCTAATTCCAACAACCATTCCTGCAATGGCTCCTTCTCGATTCATTCGTTTATCGAATATTCCTAAAACAATGGCGGGGAAAAAAGAGGCGGCGGCTAATCCAAAAGCTAAGGCCACGACGGCGGCGACAAATCCAGGTGGATTGATTCCAAAATAGCCTGCTATGATTACCGCAAATACAGCCCCGATTCTAGCCCACAATAATTCTCCTTTTTCGGAAATATTGGGCTTAATCTGCATCTTTATTAAATCATGTGCAATAGAGGTAGAAATGACCAACAATAATCCAGCAGCAGTAGATAAGGCGGCGGCTAAACCACCCGCTGCCACCAAAGCAATTACCCAATTCGGAAGATTAGCAATTTCAGGATTGGCCAATACCATGATGTCTCTATCAATGGTTAATTCATTTTTATCCTTATCACCAACATATTGAATCAGACCATCGCCATTTTTATCGGCAAAAGCAATCAGCCCTGTATCTTCCCATTTTTTAAACCACTCTGGCATTAAAGTATACTCTTTATTACTGACAGTATTTAGCAAATTAGCCCGAGCAAAGGCCGCAATTGCAGGAGCAGTAGTATATAAAATCATTATAAAAATCAGTGCCCAGCCTGCCGATTTTCTAGCTGCTTTCACACTTGGAACCGTAAAGAATCTAACAATAACATGAGGCAATCCAGCAGTTCCAGCCATCAAAGCAAAAGTAATGGCAAAGACATCTAACATAGATTTCGTACCACCAGTATAATCTGCAAAACCTAGTTCCTGATGCAAACCATCTAGCTTATCCAATAGATAGACATTCGATCCATCTGCCACAGTACTTCCAAATCCAAACTGTGGAATGACATGCCCAGTCATAGCAATTGATATGAAAATGGCAGGTACCATATAAGCAAAAATCAAGACGCAATATTGCGCCACTTGTGTATAGGTGATTCCTTTCATTCCTCCCAGTACAGCATAAAAGAAGACCAAGAACATTCCGATAATCACACCTGTAGTAATCGGCACTTCTAAAAACCTAGAAAAGACGACCCCAACACCCCGCATCTGACCAGCCACATACGTAAAGGAAACGATCAACGCACAGATCACAGCAACGGTTCTAGCCACATTAGAATAATAGCGATCTCCTATAAAATCGGGGACGGTAAACTTTCCAAATTTCCGCAGATAGGGAGCCAGTAATAAAGCCAACAAAACATAGCCTCCTGTCCAACCCATCAAATATACGGCCCCATCGTAGCCCATAAAAGAAATCAATCCTGCCATAGAAATAAACGAAGCAGCAGACATCCAGTCCGCAGCAGTGGCCATCCCATTGGCAATAGGGTGTACGCCTCCACCTGCTACATAAAATTCTTTCGTGGAGCCAGCTCTTGCCCAAATAGCAATAGCGATATATAAAGCGAAAGTGATTCCTACAATTATAAAAGTCCAAATTTTTACACTCATGTTTTTTTTTAAGAGGTCAGACCATTCCTACGGAATTGTCAGAAGTCAGATCGCTGCGCTGTCAGAGGCGAGCGACGTTATTACTTAGATTGCGATTAAAAACGTGCGGTGTCAACATCGTAAGTCTGACTACTGACAGCGCAGCGATCTGACCTCCGACAGCCGAAGGCGATCTTCTTATCACTCCTCCACCCCATATTCCTTATCCAATTTATTCATCCAATTCATATAGACAAATATGAGGATAACGAATACATAGATAGCACCTTGTTGGGCAAACCAAAAGCCTAACTTAAAACCACCAATTCTAATTTGATTTAAAGGTTCGACTAAGAAAATGCCGAACACAAAGGAGACTAGAAACCAGATAGATAATAAAATGAATAGATAAAGGATATTCTTCTTCCAGTATTCTTCCAAATTTTTTTCAGCCATGT
>CAYOBX010000180.1:0-1257 GCA_964402245.1 uncultured Saprospiraceae bacterium
TCAAGTTTGTAACTTGATTTTTCAGGCAATATTCTTTTTATAAGAAAACCCTTCTCAGTCATATTAGTAGTGTAAGATGACGGGGTCGTTTTCTACGCCCCCGTCATTTAAAGAATTGATTGCCAAGATGTTAATTTTCGGGGGCGTAGAAAACGACCCCGAAAAAACAATAACATTCATTGCTTCAAATGAGGGAGTTATTATTTCATCATTACTAAGGCAAATTAAAATAAAAAGAATCAACCTCAACATGATTAGAAAAATACTATTAGCTATACTAGGTTTACTACTTCTTTTTGGGGCATATACCGTTGCCAAAAGAACAATGGCTAATAAGAAAGAATGGAAGCCTAAGAAAGAAAAGAAATTAGCTACTGGAGCATTTGTAGAAGTTGTTAAAAACTCAAGCACGCCCATTATAATCACTACTTCTGGTAATTTAACGGCTAAAAATCGAGTAGATTTATATGCAGAAGTACAAGGAATTTTTAATAATAGTGCCCGTGCTTTCAAACCAGGCACCTGGTATAAAAAAGGAGATGTATTACTGGAATTAGATAAGAAGGAAGAAGTCATTGGTTTGAAGGCACAAAAAAGTAGTTTTTATAATCAATTGGTCTTACTTGTACCTGATTTAAGATTAGATTATCCAGAAGCTATTGCCAAATGGGATACCTATGTTCGAGAATTTGATGTCAATCGAACTTTAAGAAACTTACCTCAACCAGAAAGTGAGAAAGAGAAGTTGTTTCTATCTGGCAGAAATATCTATACGGCCTTCTATAATGTTCAAAATCTGGAAACCCAATTGCAAAACTATACCATACGTGCGCCATTCTCTGGAGTTTTAACGGAGGCATTAGTGAATCCTGGTGCCTTAATCCGACCAGGACAAAAGCTAGGAGAATTTATTGATCAAAGTGTATATGAGTTGGAGGTTGCTGTGAATACGGCTTATGGGGAATTATTGGGCATTGGCAAAACCGTAGACCTACATAATGTAGAAAAAACTAAAAATTGGACAGGAAAAGTCATTCGAGTCAATAGTTTAGTCGACCCTGCTTCTCAAACCATACCTACCTTCATTCAAGTAAGAGGAAAAACCTTAAAAGAAGGCATGTATTTAGAAGCAGACATCACTGCTAAAGAGGAACAAAACACCTATGAAATCAATCGGAAGCTATTAATGGAAGGGGATAAAGTTTTTATAGTTAGAGATTCTGTCTTAGATCTAGTAGCTGTTCAACCCATTTTTTT
>CAYOBX010000180.1:1357-10610 GCA_964402245.1 uncultured Saprospiraceae bacterium
GCCGCTTCGCTGACGGTAGACGGTAGAGCTGTTGAGTTCTGTTTGAAAGTCTATTTCAGTAGCTTTAAAATAGTTTTTTAGAGGTAGCGATTTTGTTAGGCTTTTTTTCAAAAAAGCCTAACAAAATCGCTACCTCTAAAGAAAAAACATCAAACATACTTGTTGCCGAGTATCAAGAGGAAAAACCTTAGCCTGACGGCTCTGATTATAAATAAATAACCCGACTTATTTATGAAAAAAATAATAGCCTATTTTATAAAATTTCCAGTAGCGGTTAATGTCATCTTAGTGGCCATCTTTATTTTCGGGATGGGCGGATTGTCTCGGATGAATTTTTCTTTATATCCACAGTTTCCCAATAAAACTATTACGATTAATATTGCCTACCCTGGTGCATCGCCAACGGAAATGGAAGAAGGGATTGTCCTCAAAATAGAAGACAATTTAAAAGGGATCGTAGGGATTGATCGAGTCACGTCTAAATCTTCTGAAAATACAGCTTTAATTACCATAGAAACTTTTGAAGATTACGATATCAACGATATGCTTCAAGAGGTAAAAAATGCAGTAGATAGGGTTCCTTCCTTTCCTGTAGATATGGAACCACCGATTATTTCAAAAAGAGAAAACCTAAATGAAGTCATTAGTTTAGCGTTAAGTGGTCAAGAAGTGCCCCTCCAAACCTTAAAGCAGATTTCCTATCAAGTAGAAGATGACATTAGAAATATGGAGGGAATTTCTCAGGTGGAAATTACAGGCTTTCCTCAAGAAGAAATAGAAATAGCCGTCAGGGAAAATGATTTACGTTCTAAAAATCTAACCTTTACAGAGGTAGCCTCAGCGGTATCCCGTGCGAACATATTAGCAACAGGTGGGAACATAAAAACCAAAGAAGAAGACTATCTAATACGTGCGACTAATCGGGCTTATTATGCAGATGAATTAGACTATATTGTTGTTAGAGCAGATCAAGGTGGGAATGTCATTCGCTTAAAAGATGTAGCAACCGTAAAAGATAAATGGTCAGAAAATCCAGATCGAATTTATTTTGATGGTCATCCTGCTGTACAAATTAGAGTGCAAACAACCAATGATGAAGAGTACCTTGGTGCTTCGAATATCATGCGAAAATATGTGGAAACATTTAATGGGCAAAGAGACAACGTTCAACTAAACATCACCTCTGATCGTTCTGTAGATTTGAGAGATCGGACCCGTATTTTAAGTGAAAATGGCTTATTCGGAATTATCCTAGTATTGATTTTACTGTCTATTTTCTTAAAACCTAGTTTGGCTTTTTGGGTGGCGTTTGGTTTACCTGTATCCTTTTTAGGAATGTTTATATTGGTGCCTGGTATGGTAACGCTCAATTTCATGTCTCTATTTGGGATGATTTTAGTGATCGGTATTTTGGTAGATGATGGGATCGTCATAGGGGAGAATATATATGCGCATTATGAAATGGGTAAGTCTCCAACGCAAGCTGCTATAGATGGCACCTTAGAAGTATCCACTGCGATCATATCTGCGATCCTTACAACAGTCGTAGCATTTTCCGCTTTCTTTTTTCTGGAAGGACGCTTTGGCGATTTCTATTATGAGGTAGCGGTAGTAGTAGTAGTTACCCTACTCTTCTCCCTATTTGAAGCATTGGTTGTTTTACCAGCCCATATATCCCATTCTAGAGCCATGAAAAAAGGGTCTCAAAGTTTCTTATTAAACAAATGGGCAGATCAAGGGATCAATTGGGTAAGAGATAATCTTTATTCTCCTGTGTTACATTTCTTTTTGACTTATAGAATATTCGCTTTTTGCATACCCCTGTCTTTGTTGGTAATGACCATAGGATCTATTGGTGGCGGTGTTATTGGTACTGCATTTTTTCCGCCATTTTCAAGTGATCGAATACGGATAAATTTAAGTATGCCTGAAGGAACTAGTGAGGCTATTACCGAATCTATTATGGAACGAATTGAGGCTGCAGCTATTGAGGTAAATGAAGATTTTAAGGAAAAACAATCAGGTGGAAAATCTGTTATCCAGAATATGATCCGAAGAATAGGTCCGGGTATTTCCAATGCCACTTTAGAATTAAACTTACTCCCTGGACAACAAAGAGATTTCGCCTCTAATGTTATTGCCAATGCTGTTGAAGAGAAAGCAGGCCCCATCTATGGAGTAGAACAATTGACCTATGGTGCAGGTAGAAATTTTGGTGGTCAACCTGTTTCTATTTCTCTAACAGGTAGCAATATTGCAGAATTAAAAGGAGCAAAAAATGCACTAAAAGATGCCTTTAAAGAAAATCCTAGATTAAAAGATATTACAGATAATGATCCTGCGGGTATCAAAGAAATTGAATTAAAACTAAAAGAAAATGCCTATCTATCAGGTCTTAATTTAAGTACAGTGATGTCTCAAGTAAGAGCTGGATTTTTTGGACAATCCGTTCAAAGATTCCAACGAGGTAGAGATGAAATAAGAGTATGGGTACGCTATGATCGTGCGGAACGGGAATCTATCAAAAACTTAGATGATATGTGGATTGTCACACCTTCTAGAGAACGGGTACCCCTATCTGAAATTGCAGAATATTCTATTGAAAGAGGAGAAGTTTCTATTAATCACCTAAATGGTATTAGAGAAATCAAGGTAGAGTCTGACTTAAAAGATTCAGATGATAGTTCGATAGAAATAATGGCGATGGTACAGAATGAGATTATGCCTGAGATACTGGCCCGCTACCCCAGTGTTAATCCTTTATATGAAGGTCAAAGTAGAGAGACGGCAAAAATTGGTCGATCTTTCCGATCTATTCTCCCGGTTACTTTTTTCTTAATGTATGCGATCATTGCCTTCTCCTTTAGATCCTATAGTCAACCCTTATTATTATTTTTGTTGTTGCCTTTT
The DNA here is from genome assembly GCA_964402245.1 of uncultured Saprospiraceae bacterium. GTDB lineage: Bacteria > Bacteroidota > Bacteroidia > Chitinophagales > Saprospiraceae > JAFMDF01. The sequence goes on from CAYOBX010000180.1 coordinate 4,268, forward strand.
AGCTTAGTTGGGGTCGCCTGGGGTCATTGGTTACATGGTTTTCCATTGAGTATGCTTTCCATCTTAGGGGTCATTGCCCTAATTGGTATTTTGGTAAATGATGGGTTGGTCTTGGTGAGTAAATTCAATGTCTTTTTAAAACAAGGTTTACCTTTTAAAGATGCATTATATGAGGCAGGCCGTTCTCGTTTTCGAGCTATCTTTTTGACTTCTGTTACTACCGTTGCTGGTTTAATGCCGCTTATTTTTGAAACTTCTAGAAGTGCCCAATTTTTAATTCCTATGGCGATTACGATTGCTTATGGTATTGCTTATGCAACTTTCTTGACTTTATTTTTATTACCGCTTTTATTGTATTTGAGTAACTCTATTAAGCGAGGGCGTATTTGGTTGTTTACTGGCGTGCGCCCTGCTCGACGAGATATTGAACGTGCGGTTATTGAGCAGAAGATTGAGGCGGAGGTTTTGGAGGAGGCTGTTTATTAGGTAATAGGTAATAGGTAATAGGTAATAGGTAATATAGTGTTTTTTAAAATATAGGTGTAAGTTACAAATCATAGTCGTCAAGCTAAATCCAAAAGAGCAAGCGATGGTCGAAGTTTGGAACCATAGCCTTCAGGCAAAAAAAGAACTCTTTGATAATGATTTATTTATGAAGATAGCTTTTGGCAATCGGCAAGCAGTAGCTTCGATACTCTTTTTTAGAGGTAGCGATTTTACTAGGTTTTTTTATAAAAAAACCTAGTAAAATCGCTACCTCTAAAGAAATATAGTAAACATACTTGTTGCCGAGTGTTAAGATAAAGAACCTTAGCCTGACGCTATGGTTTGAAACCTCGACCCAATATTCATTTTTCTCTAAAATTACTTCATGAGATTTTCCTCCTTGTTTATTTTTTCCCTTTTTCTTATATGTATCTTTCTACCCAAAACAATTTTTGCCCAAAACATCTTAACCAAAGCAGAAGCCATCAAAATCACCCTAGACAACAACTATGATATTAAAGTAGCAAAAAATAATAAAATCATTGCAAGAAACAATACTAGTCGAGAATTAAACGGATACCTGCCCGTTGTAAATGCTAATGCTGGTTTAAACGGAAGTTTGGGTGGATCTAAGCAAGAGTTTAGCAATGGTTCGGAAAACACGACCAGTAATGCCTTTAACTGGGGAACGAATGCTTCTGTTTCGGCGAACTATACCTTATTAGATCAAACTAGAAAGTTAGTGGTAGAGCAATTAGAAGCAGTCGCTAATCTATCAGACTTACAGTTGCGACAGACTATTGAAAATAACCTCTTAACCGTTTTCAATAATTATTATGAAGTAGGTCGCTTATCGCAAAATACAGCCGTTTTAGAAAAGACGATAGAAGTCTCTAGGTCACGATTGCAAAGGGCACAATATAGATATGATTATGGGCAAGGCATCCGCTTAGATATTTTAAATGCAGAAGTAGATATACAAAGAGATACCATCAATTTGTTAAATTTAAAAAATCAATTAGCAAATGCTAAGAGGAATTTAAACGTGGCAATGGGTAATGCAGTAAACAGCAATTTTGACGTAGATACCTTAATTAGTTATCAAGAAAATCTAAATTTAGAACAACTCATTAGCGATGCTAGAATGAATAATATTTTAGTCCAGCTCATCAACCAAAATTTAGCAGTAACCAATTATGATTTTGACATTATTGATGCTGGTAAAAAACCTATTTTAGACGCTAATGCGAATTATAATTTCAATTTTTCAGATAATGCTTCTGGTTCTTTTATAGATATATCTAACAGTAGAGGCTTGGCTGCTGGCCTAACCCTTTCTTGGAATTTGTATGATGGAGGTCGTCGAGAAAAACAAAAAGAAAATGCTCAAGTCAATATAGAAAGTCAACAGGTACAGAAAGAACAAATCTTACAACAAATAGAAAGAGATGTAATCAATGCTTGGGAATCCTATCAGAATGCTTTATTCATTTTACAAGCAGAAGAAAAAAACGTATCCATTAATCAATTAAACTTTGAACGAACAGCAGAGCAGTTTAAAGTAGGCCAAGTGAATTCTGTAGAATTTAGACAGGCTCAATTAAATTTATTAACGGCTGCTACTAATTTGAATTCCGCTAAGTATGATGCAAAGGCCATTGAAATTGTATTGCTACAATTGAGTGGGCGTTTGATGGATGGTCTGGAGTAGTGTCTTTAGTTTTTTACAAGTACTTTTTATTTACATAAAAAGTACCAAAAGGAAGAAGTGAGGCAATTAATACGATAAAGGTTGATTTGAGATCCCACTTCATAATTGATCTAACGAACAATGCTATGACAATATACGCAAGGAATAATAATCCATGAGGCATTCCTAAGGATTTCACTAGGAAGCTATTCCCTGCCAAATACTTGAGTGGCACACCAACAAACAATAATAGAATATATGATAACCCTTCTAAAAAACTTACTATTTTAAATATACTTATTATATATTTTTTGCTTCCTTTTTCTGTATTCATTTCAAATTACACTTTTATATAATATTAGCACATCTCAATTTTGAAATGTTGCTGCAATAATAAGAAAATTATAGGTGACTGTTTAGCTATTAGTAACAGCAAAAAATAAATTCCGCAGTATCCCTCTCTATTCGAAATTTTTTCGTATTGTAGAACTGCCTGTTAAAAAAAAAACTGGTAGTTCTAAGCATTTTCGATAATTTACTCTATCTACGGTTTAAAAAATACTGCATGAATTTTGATTTAACTTCAGCGGAAAGAAAAAAGTTATTCAATACCCTATTTGAAAAAATTGACTACTTTTATGAACATACTAAGGATTACAAAATTTCCCCAGATTTAGACATTCCTCGAATAAGAACCTATATCAATCAAGTTGACTTGAATAAAGGAGTAGATTATATAGAAGCAATTGAACTGATAACAAAAGGACTAGAAAAATATTCTGTTCATACCCCACATCCTAAATACTTTGGTTTATTCAATCCCCGATCTAATTTTGCAGGAGTGCTTGCGGATACGATTACTGCAAGTTATAATCCTCAATTAGCCGCTTGGAGTCATGCACCGTATGCTGTTGAAATTGAAGCAAAAGTCATTCAGGATTTTTGTGAAAAATTTGGTTATCAAAAAGCTTCTTCGGATGGGGTATTTACCACAGGAGGAGCAGAAGCAAATTTAACTGCCCTACTCTCTTCCTTAAATCATCAATATCCTTCCTTTGCTGAAAATGGTTTATTCGGTATGCATAAAAAACCAATTATTTTTTGTTCGGCAGAAGCGCATCATTCGGTTCAGAAATCTGCCAAAGTGGTAGGGCTTGGGTATAGTGCCGTAAAAACTATTCCTACACTCCCCAATCTAAAAATGGATACGAGTGCTTTAGAGGAAGGTATTAAAATCAGTTTAGCAAATGGGAAAGCACCGCTTATGGTCATTGCAACAGCAGGTACAACTGGAACTGGAACATTAGATGACTTAGAAGCCATTAATGTAATCTGTAAAAAGTATAATTTGTGGTTTCATGTAGATGCAGCTTGGGGCGGTGCTGCGATTTTGAGTAATGATTTGAAAAAACATCTTAAAGGTATTGAATATGCTAGCTCCATCACTTTTGATGCGCATAAATGGATGTCTGTACCAATGGGCGCAAGTTTATTTTTAACCAAACACAAAGAAATATTAGGCAAAACATTTAGAATTACCACCGAGTATATGCCTAAAGAGGCCAATGATTTAGATATTACAGATCCCTTTACTCATTCTATACAATGGTCCAGACGATTTATAGGTCTTAAAGTCTATTTGTCTATTTTGTTGTACGGTTGGGAAGGTTATCAAAAGACAATTGATCATCAAGCACATATGGGATTGCGATTAAAGGAAAAATTACTTGAGCATAATTGGACTATCAAAAATGACACCCCATTTCCTGTTGTATGCTTTACAGATAAGCAATATGAAAAGGATAGCAATTTTACAATGAATGTTTTGGATGCAATTTTACTAAACGGAAAATCTTGGATGTCTGTCTATCCAATAAATGGTGTTTCCACTTTTAGAGCTTGCATTACTAATTATAATACAACAGAACAAGAATTAGATGAACTGGTACAAGAACTTAACTTAGAACGGGAAAAATACGCTTCCCTTTAGGAAAGTGAGATAGAACTACAAAAAAATAAAATTAAGATGTTAAAATTACCTTTTCTTTAATTCTAGAAAGTATTATTACATTTTAAACCTAAAGACTTGTTCTCCAAAAAACATGCATCAAATGGCGGTTACCCTCTAGCAAATTCTAAATTTAATTAACTAAAAGCTATATCAATTTCTTGAGTAACAGGCAAAGCTTGACAAGTTAAAATCATTCCTTTTTCGATCTCTTTATCTTCCAAGGCCATACAAACTTTCATTTCTGCCTTACCTCTAGTCACCTTGGCAACACAAGTGGCACAAACGCCACTTTCGCAAGAATAAGGCGGATTAACATCGGCTTCCTTTAGAACCTGTAAAAGGGTTTTCCCTTTTGGTACGGTTAACTGGTGCCTTTTACCATTAAGCGTTACGGAGAGTTGAGCATTATCAATAGCTTCTATAGAAGTATTCAATTCTTCAACAGCACCGCCAAATTGTTCAATATGGATTAATTCTTTAGGAATACCTAAACCTATTAAAGTTTTACGCACACTTATATTCATTGCTCCAGGGCCACAAATATAATACTCGGTACTTTGAGCAATGGGTGGATGATTTGTAATAAACCACTCCACTGCCTCCGTATCTACCCTCCCTTTTCTACCTGTCCATTGTTCCCATGTGGACCAAACTTTTGGGGAGCTTAAGGTATGGATCATTTGCAGTCTTTCGGGATGTTGATTTTGCAATTCCTTTAATTCCTTATTGAAAAGGATCGTATCCTGATTGGCATTTCCATATAAAAGATTAACCACACTATTTGGGGAAGCTATTAATACCGATTTGAGAATTGAAATAATGGGGGTAATCCCACTCCCTGCTGCAAAAAGAAAATAGGTTTTGTAGGCATCCTCTTTTATATCTGCGAAAAAACGACCTTGAGGAATCATTATTTCTAATTCATCTCCTGCCTTTAAATGATCTCCTACAAAATTCGACACTAAGCCATTTTTAACTCTTTTGACAGTTACCTGAAGTGCTTCTTCTTTAAATGGGCTACTATTTAAAGAATAGCTGCGGCGAGCTTCTTTTCCATTAACAATAAATTTTATTATCAGATGCTGACCTGGCAAATAACGAAATGTTTCATAAAGGTGTTTGGGAACCTCAAAGGTGATCGTTGTTGCTTCTTTTATGGGATAGTCTATGGCAGATACTTTCAGTGTATGAAACATAATAGTGGTTAGTTGTTGGTTTTTAGTGTTTAGTTTTCTTGACTTGTTTTTACAGTTAATTTTTAATTTTTAGTTTTTAGTTTTTCTTGACTTGTCTTGACAATTGATGTGAGCATTCTAATTAATTCTTCTGCCTTGGATTTAATATTGCTGTAGTCATATTCTATAAACTGTCCATATTCTAATAATTCAATCAAATAGTACACTTCCTGTGCTTCTTTTGAAGAAATAGACATCTTCGCTATAAAATCTATTCTTTATTGTCCAGCTAAAGTTTCATTAATATTTGCACCTATAGCAGTGGCAGATCTTATAAATTGCTTTGACAAAACATATTCATTATTCTTCAATAATAACTTATATAAATCAATACTCAACATAGCAAATTCAAGTGCTTTCTCTTTTACAAATGATCTCTTCATTTCATCAATATTTAAACTAAAAACTAATCACTAAAAACTAAAAACTACTTCATCCATTTTTCCACAATACTTTGAAAATTCCGAACCGTACTCTCCCCATGTTGAGCAGTAGCTGTTACACCAAATAAAGGATTATTTAAAGATTTTTGTTGCTGCTCACATACATACACATCCTCTGCCATAAAATCATTCCAGTCCATAGGATCGTCTGAATTTTCGTTGGGCTTTTTTCCATATTTCGTTTCCCCACCCATGATACCATGCCAAGAAACATTGGATTTCATTTGTTGTTTAGTAAATTCCCAATTAGTCATGGGTTCTAGTTTTGTGCGAACGATGACTTTTGTTTTATTAGGTGCTAGTGGGATGGCATGAAATATATTCCAGCTACCTTCTCCCTCTGATAAACCCAAATTAGGAAATAACCAAGGGACATAAGCGCCTAAATATTCATCCGTCATTTCTTGAATTCTTTTAGTAGGGATTAGTTTATCTAAATTGTCTCTATATTCAGGTGCGAGGGGTTCCCAAAATAAAT
>CAYOBX010000181.1:0-10584 GCA_964402245.1 uncultured Saprospiraceae bacterium
TTGCGCTTGAACTTCTTTAAAGTCAACTGTCAACTACCTCGATAAACTTGTCAAGTATTTCAAAAATTTAATTCAAATAGCAAATAACAAAGTATTTAGTCAAAAAAAAACTACACTGTAATAAAAATTTTTAAAATTAAATATTGTTCTTTTTGAAGCGTATTAAAATTTCTGATTGTAACGGATTGTGGTGATTTACAAATTGTGTTGTATTCAATACTTGTACTATATAAATAACCACGAATTCACTAATTTCTAGATTAGGTATAAATTAGTAAATTCGTGATTTTACTATAATTGTTGTTGAAAGTCTCGAAGAGACTATATCTTTCATTCACCGCAATCCGTTATAATCAGTAAAATTTAATAAAATCAAAACTATTATGAAAAAACCAGCTACTAAAATTCAACAGCTAACATTAATAGCAATTCTGCTATTATACTCCTATTCCTGTACCGTATCTCATTTAGTAGGAGAAGAAGATACCACAGCTACTGCCGATATGACAGCGATCAGTATTACGTATCCAACTGTGCAGTATGCAGAAGCAGTAGATGGTCGATTGATACTATTGATCGCAAAAGATATTGAGTCTGAGCCTAGATTTCAATTAAGAGATGATGCCAAAACGTGTCAAGCATTTGGGATGGATGTCAGTGAATGGAACGCAGAAACGCCTATCTCTTTTGCCACTAATGCCTTTGGTTATCCTGTACAGAATATGGCAGACCTTCCCACAGGAGAATACTATGCACAAGTCGTCTTTCACAAGTATGAAACCTTTAATAGAGCAGACGGAAAAGTTGTAAAATTACCTATGGATCGTGGGGAAGGACAACAATGGAATAGGTCACCTGAGAACCTTTATTCCACTCCTCAAAAGATAAATATAACCGCTGGTCAACTGCCTAACTTCACTGTATCCTTAGATCAGAAAATTGCTCCTATTACTCCTCCAGAAGATACCAAGTATGTAAAGCATATAAAAATAAAAAGTAAATTACTAAGCGACTTCTGGGGCAGAGATATGTACTTAGGCGCACATGTATTACTCCCAGAAGGATGGGAAGAACATCCAGAAGTGAAGTATCCATTGGCCATTCAACACGGACATTTTCCTAGAGATTTCGGAGGTTTCAGAACAACTCCACCTGATCCAAATTTGAAAGAAGATTATAGTGAGCGATTTAAAGTAACAGGATATAATAAGACGGTTCAGCAAGAAGCCTATGATTTTTATAAAGCTTGGACCAGTCCAGATTTCCCAAGAGTGATCGCTATTAAAATACAACATCCTACTCCTTATTACGATGACTCCTATGCGGTCAATAGTGAAGCGCAAGGCCCTTATGGCGATGCACTAACTTATGAATTAATACCTCATATTGAAAAACAATTTAGAGGGATTGGAGAAGGCTGGTCGAGATTTGTGTATGGGGGGAGTACAGGCGGATGGGAAGCACTAGCGGTGCAAGTGAAGTATCCAACAGAATACGGAATGTGCTTTGCTGCATGTCCTGATCCTATAGATTTTAGAGCTTATTGCTTGGTGAATATTTATGACGATGAGAATGCGTATTATAAAGAAGGAACATTTAAAAAAACTTTGACCGCAGGACATCGTGATTATCTCGGTAATGTAGATGCCAGTTTAAGAGATATGAATCACAGAGAATTGGTATTAGGTACAAGAGGTCGATCTGGTCAACAATGGGATATTTGGGAAGCTACTTATTCACCCATCGACAAGGATGGATACCCTAAAAGAATCTGGAATCGAATCACAGGAGAAATAGATAAAGAGGTGGCTGATTATTGGAAAGAAAATTATGACCTAGCTTATATTTTAAAAAGAGATTGGACAAAATATGGAAAGGATTGGGAACATAAAATTCATCTCTATTGTGGCGATATGGATAACTATTACCTCAATAATGCGGTATATCTCGCAGAAGATATTTTACAAGAAACAACGAATCCACACTATAATGGTATAGTAGATTATGGTGATCGAGCAGAGCATTGTTGGAATGGCGACCATGAGAATGGAAACCATATTAGTCGCTTGCGGTATCACCGAATGTTTATTAAAAAATATATGGAGAAGGCACATTTAGTTGCTCCGAAAGGAACTGATTTAAAGTCTTGGCAATATTAGAAGCTGTTTGAAATGAAAAGAAGATATATATATCTGGGTACTCAATAAAGACCTATAAAATCCCTCTATCTAAGAACAACTATCCTACTTAATGTGTTCACTAAGAACTTGTCTAAAATAAGTATTGCTAGCTAGTCGAAAATCATCTATCTATCCTACTTAGAACGACAAATTTAAAACTATTAATAACTTATCAATGCAACGAAATTTATTTATTTTTTTATTGACTATTGCCTTACCTTTATCCGCAATAGCACAGGATCTAGAATTTACAGACCTAGATAAAAGTCCTATGGATGCAGCTCATTATCCGGATGCGTCTGCTTATGCGAATTACATGGATGCAGACGACCCTGATCGCAATCCCAAAATAAAAGTACAGTATGGTAGACCCTACAAAAAAGGAAGAAAAATATTTGGAGAATTACAAAAATGGGGAGAAGACTGGCGATTAGGTGCCAATGAAGGCACAGAGGTTACCTTTTATGAGGCGGTGGAGATAGGTGGCGTTACCGTTCCAAGAGGTATATATACAATGTTTGCTGAATTACATCCTGACCACTGGATTATCAAAGTATCTACAGAGCGATTTATTGCGGGTACTGCTAATCGAGATACAACGCAAGATATAGTTGCTACCAAAATAATGACCGCTACTGCGCCTACTGCTAGAGAACAATTCACGATTGGTTTTCAAAAAATAAACGACGGTCTAGTCAATATGCTCTTTGAATGGGATCAAACTAAAGCGGCTTTACCGATCAATCTATATGCATCCGTTATGGATGAAGAAGACAAAAGTCCAATGGATTTAGCACAATACCCTTCTCGATCAAGATTTCAAAATTTTCTTAAACCAGAAGAAAAAGAGGCGAATCAACCTAAAATCAGAGTGGTCTACAGTCGCCCACAAATGAAAGGTCGAAAAGTATTTGGAGAACTACTGAAGTACGGAGAAATGTGGCGTGTAGGTGCTAATCAAACGACTCTTGTCTCTTTCTATCAAGATGTCAATATTGGTGGTACGGATATAAGAAAAGGTACCTACGGTTTATTTGCTAAAGTACAGGAAGATCACTGGGAATTTATCGTCCATAAAAATACCCAGTCTTGGGGTCACTATAACCACGATGAAAAAGACAATATTGTTGTGGTAAAAGCTATGACTGCTGCTACTCCTAAAACACTAGAGGCTTTATCTATTATTTTTGAAGAAAAAGAAAATAAGCAAGTCGATATTATTGTCGGTTGGGAAAATACAATGGCTCGGTTACCTGTACAACTTAAATAAGAAATTAAAAGTCCGAGCGATCTGATCGTTCTAAACGATCTGACCGCTTAGTTTAATTTATAGAGACCATAAAAATAAAACAGCCCTGTCACCTGAATGATGATAGGGCTGTTCTTGTTTATCTTTTATCTTAATAAATTCACCACCATGAAAGATTATAAAAAACACTTTTCGGTAGTATCCTTGCTTTTTTTGTAGGTTCTTATAAATTCTGCTTATTCAACTCCTTCACCGCATAATCTACTGCCCGAGCAGTCAAAGCCATATAGGTCAAAGAAGGGTTCACACAAGACGCCGAAGTCATACAAGAACCATCGGTCACAAAGACATTTTTCGCCTCATGGACTTGATTCCATTTATTTAAAACCGATGTCTTTGGATCTTTACCCATTCTAGCCGTCCCCATTTCATGAATTCCGCTCCCCATTGGGGCATCTCCATCCCAAACACTAATATTTTTGGCACCTGCTGATGCCATCATTTCTTCAGCAGTTTGTAAGAGATCTTTTTTCATGGCTAATTCATTAGCACCAAGCTTAGTGTCAATGTGTAAGGTTGGCAAACCATCAATATCTTTCTTGTCTTGATTTAATTGTATTTTATTATGATGGTAAGGTAGGATCTCTCCAAAACCGTAGAAAGCCATTTTCCAACCCCCAAGTTCGGTGATTGATTTTTTGAAATCAGCTCCAATCCCTGGTTTCCCTCTGTTGTATTCCCAACCAGCACGACTAGCACCTCCTTGGAAACCGTAGCCTCTAATAAAATCAGGATGTTTGTCCCATACATTTCTAAAACGAGGAATATAAATACCATTAGGACGCTGACCATCGTAGTATTTGTCCAAATCTCCGTCGAAGTCTGCATAGGCATGAAGATTAAATAAATGATCCATTAGGTTGTGTCCCAATTCCCCACTTGCATTTCCAAATCCATTAGGAAAGCGATCACTTGTGGATTGTAATAAGATTTGGGTAGACCCCAAAGTAGAAGCGCACAAAAAGATAATTTTTGCCTTGTATTCCATGCGTTCTCCTGTTGTGGTATCAATTACTCGAACGCCTGTTGCTTTACTTTTATCTTTATCAAAAAGTAGTGTTTCTACTACTGCATTAGTTTGTAAAGTCATATTACCTGTAGCTGCCGCAGCAGGCAGGGTAGAACTTTGACTACTAAAATAAGCACCATAAGGGCAACCTCGATAACATAAATTTCTATGTTGACAAGCAGAGCGACCATTATGTGCTTTGGTCAAATTAGCTGCTCGACCAATAGTCATTCTTCTTTTAGGCCACTTTGTTTCAATACTTCCTTTCAGGCGTTCTTCCACACAAAACATATCCATAGGTGGTAAAAATTCACTATCGGGCAATTGAGGTAAATTTTCTGCTTGACCTGAAACACCAATGAATTTTTCGACATAACTATACCAAGCCGAAATATCTTTATATCGAATGGGCCAATCAACCCCATGTCCATCTTTGGCATTTGCCTCAAAATCTAAATCACTCCAACGGTAAGTTTGTCTTCCCCACATGAGCGAACGTCCACCTACATGATTCCCTCTTAGCCAAATAAATGGTTGATCTTTTGGAGTCGTATATGGATGCTCCTTGTCATTGACCCACAAATGTTTAGTACCTTCATTAAAAGCATAAACGGTGGATTGAATAGGATAATTTTCTTTATCTGTGGCGACGTTTTGATTGCGATGGCGCAAATCCCAAATAGGGGTATTGGCAGTCGTGTAATCTTTGACATGTTCTAGCTTTCGTCCTCTTTCTAAAACTAATGTTTTCAATCCTTTTTCGGTCAACTCTTTGGCTGCCCAGCCACCTGTAATGCCTGAACCGACAACTATAGCATCAAATGTATTATTATTTTGCATGTTATTTTTTTTGAGATCAGATCATTTAGTTGTTACTAATTCTACTTTGGGACTTTAGAATAGAGCAGAGAACAGAGAGCAGAGAATAGAGAGCAGAGAGCAGAGAATAGAGAGCAGAGAATAGAGATAAAACCATTTGAAACGACGAAATTTCGTTATTTGGAAATGTATCTGATCTCTGCTCTCGCTTCTCTATTCTCTGTTCTAATAAAGTCCTAAGCACTTCGCCCTTCAATGCCCACTTGAATTTTCTGTGAGGCTGGCGCATCTACGCATCCTTCAAATTTTTGTGGTATTGGATTGAAATTCATCAACTCTGTGATGGCGTATTCGGAAGTAAAATAACCTGTTAAAACCAATTCTTTTAAAGTAAAAATAAAGGCTTTATCATCAGATTCATCTCTTTTTTTAATACCTTCTGTTTCGCTTAACACTAAGAATTTTTGCCGTTCTTCCGCTGAACAATCTAAAAAGGACTTTCCTGCAAAAAGCTGACATTTTTCATCCATTTCTATCAGCCCTTTTTTAAACTGTAATTGCTCGTCACTTGTGAAACAATCTTTAACAACTATATCTATATATTCGGGCACGCCGATGCTTTTAGCTCCTAAGGTTTCCGTTTCTGGCAAAATGGTTTCTGCTAGTTCCCCTACTAATAAGGCTTGGTCTTTATCTAAAAATTCTGGTTGCCAGTCTGCTACTTTTTCTGCTTGGCAGCCACTCATCACCCCTCCTATTATGGAGGCGGAAACTGCTCCACCAAGGAGGAAGGCGGTTCGTTGAATTGCTTTTCTTCTATCCATCTAATATTTTATTTTGAATTTCTTTTGAGTGTATAACAATTGGGGGACATGTAAATAACACATGAGGTTCTTTAATATGAATTTTGCAAGCAAAAAAGGGTATTGAACGCAGAGGTGCAGAGATGCGAAGAACAAATATAACTCTGCATCTTTGCATCTCTGCGTTCAATTATGCCACCGATCTGTTTTACACTCATTTCTTTTTCCTAAAAGTATAAGAATAGATACTTAAACAAAAATTTTTTAAACCTTTCTTTAGAGTATCTTTAAATTTCTACTTCCTCCTAACCAGTATTTTAGGAATCCTGCCTGGCGGCACGACAGGCTTGACTTCCCATCAAAATGGTCACCTAGCTCGCTAGGCAATATTGATGATTCAAGTTTTCCCAGACCTTGACTCTTCGAGTTAGCTCACTCATTATTCAAAGTCTGCGCAGGATTCGTACGCAATACGCCAAACAATTTCCCTCCAATCGTCACTGCACCAATTAAACAAACGAAGCCAACTGCTAATAAAGTAGCAGGGATACTCACGCCTTGATGGATTTTAAAGATTTGCTCTAGTAAAAATTTAGCTGCGTATAAACCACCCATTCCACCCAATACACCTCCTACTAAAAAAATCAACAAATAGTGCTTGTTCAATAGAAAAGCAAGATTACCTGTAGAGGCACCAATCACTCGTCTGATAGCAATTTCTTTGGCTCGTTTTAATAAATTCAGAGAAACCAAAGAGTAAAGACCTGTTGCAGCCAATAGCATCGCAATTAAAGCTAGAAAAATAAACAGCGTGCTAACACTTTTACTCACCGACAGAGAAATTGCTAATACTTCATCTTGGAAATAGCCAGCATAAGGGACATAAGGGAATAGGCTAGCCCAAGTAGATTTTAAATAATTATTAGTAGCTATTAATTCATCTGTTTTCACCTTTACTTTGAGAATTTGATAATTTTTCGGTTTATTAAAAAAAAAGACAAGTGCCATTTTAGGTTGAAAAAGAGAAGTAGGGATAAAATTTTCTGTCACGCCAATTACGTTATACTTCTTACTGCCTACTTCAATTTCTTTCCCAATACCCGATTCCCATTGTTGTTCGTCTAATAACTTTTTGTTAATAATAATGGATGCTTCATAGTCCAGTTCTTTATTTTTGTCAAAGTCCCTTCCTTCAATGATCGGAATATCCATCACTTCTAAAAAGTTCTCCCCAACGTACTGGACTTGTACCATTCTATTATCCTCTGGTTTTCCAAAATTCTCCCACCAATCCCAAAATCCTAAATTATTTCGAGAACCTGCTATCCCTAAAATTGCTGGATTGGAGGAAGTAGTTGCTTTCAATTTCTGATAATCCCCTTCTCCATCAATCGGTATATTGATGATACTTTTGGTATCATATCCTAAATCCAATTCTTGTTGATACATAGCATTTTGAGCAAAGGTGATGCCGCCAATGATACTAATTAAAGAAATGATAATTTGAACTCCAAGTAAAGAACGTACTAGCCAGCTATCTCCACCAAATTTGGTCGTCCCTCTAAAAATATGGGTCGTCTGAAAGGAGGTCATATAAAAGGCTGGATACACCCCACCTAAAAAAGTAGTAAGCAATAAAGTGCTTATCAAAAAGGCAATTAATAAAGGGTGACTTAAATAATCAATTGCTAAATTTATATCGAGCATTTCCCAGAGTTCGTTGTAATAAGGAATTAATAATTTAGCGATTAACATACCGAAGCTTAAGGCTAACAAACAAATAAGAAAAGACTCTCCCAATAGCTGTGTGATTAATTGTCGCCGATTACTCCCCATTACTTTCCGCACCCCCATCTCTTTTAAACGCTTATTGGAAAAAGAAATAGTCGTATTGGTAAAATTCAAACAAGCGGTCAATAAGATCAATAATGCCATAATACCAGGTGCGGTAGCTATCAATGGATTTTCTAATTTACGAAGGCCATTATTAAACAATTCTGTTCCTTGTTTATAGACTAATCCCATTGGTTGAAGTTGGTATTGGGTTACCTCTCTCCAACCTTCTACCTCATTTTCTATAGACATGTATCTTTTGATTTGTTGCGTCACTTCGTCTGCTTTTTGAGGATCATCCAATACCAAAAAACTAGCGGTTATAACATTGTCCCAGTGACTAAGGGTATCAGGAGATTGACCCGTTTCAGCAAAAGAAATATGGGTAAGCATATCAAATTGTATAGCTGAATTAGGTAGTGGGTTCTGAATGACGGCTCCTACTATTAATTCTTTTTGCCATGACTGCCCTGGGTTAATGCTTAACACCTGTCCTATAGGATTATTATTTCCAAAATATTTTTGAGCAGTTTTTTCGGTAATAATGACGTTGGCAGGATTCTTTAATGCCTTTTCATCTCCTTGCTGAATGGTATAGGAAAACACTTCCAAAAAATTAGGATCTACTACACTAAGATCTTCCGAGAATACCTGATCCTTTACTTTTACGATAACAGATTTTTCCTCAATTCGAGTTCCTTCTAAAACTTGACTAATGTCTGCTACCGCTCTCGGCACAAGCGGTGATACTACATCTCCTTTTGTGCGTGCTGATCCAATATTATCTACTGTCACTCTAAATAGCTGATCTGATTTCTCGAAAAAACTATCTGATTTTTCAAAATATTGATAGTTCACAAAAGCGATAATACAACAGGCTAAGGCAAGGCCCATCCCTATCACGTTAATGAACAAATAACTTTTGTTTCTAGAGATATGTCGGAATGCGATTTTAAAATAATTTTTAATCATGGCTATTGGCGATTTTATAGTACTAATTTAAGTAATCTATTTCAATGGGCATGCCAAACATGTAACTTATTGACTTTCAATTATTTATAAAATATTTTTATTGAGTCTGATCTTGTAAATCGTCCGATTTTGAACAGTTCTGTTCAGATGTGAACAGTTCTCTGTTAATTGATTTGAGTGTATAACAATTTGGGGGCTTGTAAATGAACACCTGAGGCTGTTTAATATGAATTTTGCAAGCAAAATAGGGTATTGAACGCAGAGGCGCAGAGATGCGGAGAACCAATCTAACTCTGCCTCTTTGCCTCTCTGCGTTCAATTATGCCTCCGATCTGTTTTACACTCAATTGATTTGGTAGGAGATGTAGTTTTAGGTTTGATGCTATTTTAAAAGATGAGTAGGAAAGAGACATTATTAGGTGTCAGGAGCAAGGAGTCGGGTTGACCGATAAAGTAATATTAGTCTGTTTAGTTTAGCCTCCCTTCTGCTAGCGATTCTCTTCGTTAAGCTACCCCACCCGTAAACGGTTCACAAATATTATTTGCTCATCCCGAATCTTTTTTGCTGTGCAACACTGCGCCTCTCAGCCTCTGTATTGGGAAGGCGAACTACCAGTACCTTTAGAAAAAAGTCTAGAAAAATAAGCAGGATCATCAAAGCCTAATTCAAAGGCAATTTCTTTAACCGTTTTATTCGTAAATTTCAATTGGCGTTTAGCTTCTAAAATCAAGCGGTCTTTAATAATTTTCAAAGGTGTAGCATACCCTTGTGTATTTAATCGTTTTGATAAAGACTTAGGAGAAATAAACAATTTTTCTGCGTAGCCAGTTACTGTATGTTCTTCTCTAAAATGTTTTTCAACTAAGGTAATAAATGTCTCTGCCGTCTTATCTAAATTTGAATTAGCTACTTCTTGATCTGGTCGTTGGGTATCAACTAAACGCAAAGTTTTAATCAAAAACATTCGCAAATAAGTTTCAAGCATATCTTTATGAGCGTTTCCTTTCGCTTTCAATTCTTGAATCATTTGATCAATCAAATTTTGAAAAGCACCTTGATCTACCGATTCAACAGATACTACACTTGCCCGATGTACATTATTGAAAAGAACGCCATTACATGCAATCTCTTTTCCATGTGTTTCTACACAATAGAAATCTTTGTTAAAGGTAATTTGATACGCTTTTTTTGCTTTTTCACTTTGTACACTAAAAATCTGACCTGGAGATAAACAAAAAATACCAGAGTCTTTTATTTCAAATTCATTAAAGTCAATTTGATAAGTACCTCCTCCATCTGCAATCCAAAATACTTTATAGTATTCCGAAATCTCATTCTTATTTAATACACAGTGGGTATCTAAACTAAGATCCGTTACCTCAAAGAATGGTGGATCTTTCTGATCCTTAAGTGTTTGAAAGGTATGTATCTTTTTTACTGCAAGTGCCATTATATTAGACTTAATTCTGAATGAAAAATTTTGACCCTGTTCATTTATGCAGAGCAGGCAGGTTTTAAAGGTGATTTCTGACAACCGGTAAGCAGTAGCTTTTAATAGCTTTTTAGCTTGATTTTCAGGTAATATTCTTGTTTATAAGAAAATCCTTAATTCCTATATAAACAACACCATACAAAACCAATTGGTTGAACAAAAAACT
>CAYOBX010000182.1:0-10488 GCA_964402245.1 uncultured Saprospiraceae bacterium
TGGACATTCAAGCGAATGAACCGCAAAGCGGGTGGGAAAGCTAGGAGCAAAAGAATCCGTCCAAATGGTAGAATTATTATTTCGTCGTTA
Source organism: uncultured Saprospiraceae bacterium (assembly GCA_964402245.1). GTDB lineage: Bacteria > Bacteroidota > Bacteroidia > Chitinophagales > Saprospiraceae > JAFMDF01. Next base: position 91 of record CAYOBX010000182.1, read on the forward strand.
CTTAGTAACGACAAAACAATAACTTGAGCATCTTCTTCTATTCTTTTCCAGTCTAAGAAACTTAAAAAATGAGTCCGTAGCCCTGCTAGGAACTAATTTTTTAAATTCCTTAGACTGAAAAATAATTAGAACCAGATTGCCCAACTTATTATTTCGTCGTTACTTAGAGTTAAACTTTAGCGACAGAGCTTGGTAATCAAATAGTTATGATTTTTGGTTACTCAATTTACAACAGTTCAATTACGTTGAATTTTAAATAATTATTAGACATTCAGTAATATACATATATTCATAATGTTTTAAAAATTCATTATGAAAACACACATATTAATGATAATCAATTAGTTATAACTCTTAATTGGCATAAACTTAGACTACTGGACATTTTGAAGAACAGAGAAGCGAGAGCAGAGAAAAGAGATAGATTTCGTTTAAAAATTAACGCTATTTCGTTGTTTGTAAACAAAATCTATCTCTCTCCTCGCTTCTCTGCTCTCTATTCTAATAAAAATGTCCAGTAGTGTAGCATAAACTTAATCACTTTCATTTAAACCGACGAATTAAATTAACAGATGATCGTAAAAGGTAATCACGAATTTGCTGTCAGCATCCAAAAATTATGGTCTTATTTAATGGACCCTGTAGTTCTCGCTAAAATCACACCTGGCATATCAGAATTAGAACCACAAGGAGAAAATAAATTCAAATCTATCTCAAAAATCAAGATTGGCCCTGTAAAAAGCTCCTTTACAGGTAATATGGAAGTGGTTAATAAGCAAGAACCTACTTCTTTTACTATACAAATGAAGCAATTGAGTAAGATAGGGAATGCCCATGTAAAGGTGGATATGCAATTATCCGAACAAGGAGAAAATAGCACCCTATTAGCTTTTGATGGTCAAGCTGACTTATCTGGTGTCATCGCCCGTACTGGTCAACGAGTATTATCAGGAGTGGCTAATGCAATTACGAAAGAGGTTTTCGCTGCCTTAGAGGCTCATATTGCGGAAGACGTAGTTTCTTGAATAATAAACATATCTTGTTGCCGAATCTCAAACGCAAATTATATAAACAATTGTCTTTCAAATTAGTTAAGATTATTTTAAGTAAGTATTTGCTTTTCGCTAAAATCAAAATGAGAAAAATGAATCTAGCTTATACCTTCTAAATTGTGTGGAATTAAGATCTTAACATTAGGCAAGCAGTAGCTTTTATATAGTTCTTTAGAGGAAGCAAATTTGTTTTTTAAAAAAAACAAATTTGCTTCCTCTAAAAATAAGATTTTATGATGAACAAGATTAAGGCATGGCATTAAGTGTGAATCTTATTCCTCTTAGCATCTTATAAATCCTGTTCTGACACTGTATTGAGTACTTACTATTTTTAGTGGAAACCAAGTTACAATATAAAAGTAAAAAACATACATTTAGCTAACAGTTAACAAAATCAAAACTCATTACTTAAAACCCATAATATGACGAATAACATTTCAGTCAAAGTGAATGGTAAACCCCATACTGCTACCGTAGAAAGTCGGGATTTATTAGTTCATTTTCTAAGAGAAAATCTTTCCCTTACAGGTACCCATATTGGTTGCGATACCAGTAGCTGTGGTGCTTGCACTATTCATGTAGATGGTAAAGCTGTAAAATCTTGCACCATGCTAGCCGTACAAGCCGATGGTTGTGAAATCACCACAGTAGAAGGCTTAGCCAGTAATGGCGAAATGCACCCTATACAAGAAGGCTTTAAAGAAGAACATGGTTTGCAATGTGGATTTTGCACACCTGGAATGATGATGACCGCCACTGATTTATTAAAAAGCAATCCCAATCCATCAGAGCACGAAATTAGAGAAGCCTTAGAAGGTAATTTCTGTCGATGCACTGGTTATCACAATATTGTTCGCTCTATCCAGCATGCTGCTAAGAAAATGCAGGAGGCGACTTAGTAAATAGTAGGTATTAAGTAATAGGCAATAAGGTACTATACTTAATGCACACTACACCACGATAATCAAGCTTTTCAATATATAGAGTAATAGAATAGAAGGTTAAGTAAGCATCTGGTTTAGACCTATTACTTCTTACACCTATTACTTAAACAAAAAAAATATGACAAAATATATAGGTAAGTCCATTAAACGACTCGAAGATAAACGCTTCCTTACGGGTCAAGGAAATTATACGGACGATATTAAGCTGCACAATATGTCGTATGCTTATATTCTAAGAAGCCCTTATGCGCATGCCAAAGTCAAGGGGATTGATACGGATGCAGCTAAAAAAGCAGAAGGCGTTATAGCTGTATTTACAGGCGCAGATATTCCTGAAGCGATAGCAGGTGTGCCATGTGGTTGGCAAGTAGATTTTAAGAATGGCGATACGATGAAAGAGCCACCGCATCCTTTATTGGTCAGAAATAAAGTAAGACATGTAGGAGATGGTGTAGCGGTAGTGATTGCAGAAACTTATGCACAGGCAAAAGATGCATCAGAGCTAATTCATGTAGTTTATGACATTTTACCAGCCGTAACTTGTCCTAAAAAAGCAATGGAAGCAGGAGCACCATTGGTACACGATGATGTCCCAAACAACCTAGCATTTGACTGGGAATTAGGAAACCCTAAAGAAGAAGTAGCCGCAGCCTTAGCAGGTGCAGCGCATGTAACAGAATTAGAATTTGTCAATCAGAGAGTCATTCCAAATGCCATGGAGCCAAGAAGTGCCATTGGGGTTTATGATACTGCTTATGACAAATACACCTTATATACCACTACGCAGAATCCGCATTTGATTCGCTTGTTAATGTGTGCTTTTGTATTGGGTATCCCAGAACATAAAGTAAGAGTGGTTGGACCAGATGTAGGGGGTGGTTTTGGTAGTAAAATATTCCATTATGCGGAAGAAGCATTAATGATTTGGTGTACCAAAGAATTAGAGCGACCAGTAAAATGGACCTCTGACAGAAGTGAAGCATTCCTTACAGATGCACATGGTAGAGATCATTACACCAATGCCAAAATGGGTTTTGATAAGGATGGTAAGATAGTAGGCTTACAAGCATATACTTATGCTAATATGGGTGGATATTTGTCTAGTTTCGCTCCAGCTGTTCCTACTTATTTACATGGTACCTTAATGCAAGGATTATATACCACTCCTAAAATTAATGTAGATGTCAATGGAGTTTTCACTCATACCAATGTGGTAGATGCTTATAGAGGGGCAGGTCGACCAGAAGCAACTTTCTTATTAGAAAGATTGATCGATTTGGCGGCTTTAGAAATGGATGTAGACCCAGCAGAATTAAGGTTGAAAAATTTCATTCCTGCCTTTGATGGTGTGGAACAAGAAGGCTATATGACGCAAGTTGCCTTACAATATGATAGTGGCAACTATGAACCTGTTTTGGAGAAAGCATTAGAAATGGTAGGCTATAAGGCCTTCCGAGAAGAACAAGCTAAACAGAAAGATAGTAATAAATTATTAGGGATTGGTTTCTCTACCTATATCGAGGCTTGTGGTATTGCCCCTTCAGCAGTGGTAGGTGCATTAGGTGCTAGAGCGGGGCTTTTTGAATCCGCCCAAGTAACTGTACATCCTACAGGTAAAGTAAGCGTATACACAGGCTCGCACTCTCACGGACAAGGGCATGAAACGACCTTCGCACAAGTGGTAGCTGATAGAATGGGGATTCCGATAGAAGATGTAGAAATTATACATGGAGATTCGGACACCGTAGCTTTTGGTATGGGAACTTACGGATCTAGAAGTTTAGCCGTAGGAGGTAGTGCCATTGTAAAATCAATAGATAAGGTATTAGAAAAAGGCGCAAAAGTAGCAGCGCATTTACTAGAAGCTTCTCCAGAAGATCTAGATTATGCTGATGGTAAATGGACGGTAAAAGGTACCGATAAATCTGTAGCTTTCGGTGATGTTTCTTTAACCGCTTATGTACCACATAACTATCCAGAAGGTTTAGAACCAGGTATGGATTTTTCTAGTTTTTATGATCCTGCCAACTTCACTTATCCATTTGGTTGCCATATAGCCATTGTAGAAATTGATAAAGAAACAGGGGAAGTAAAATTAAAGCGTTTCATCGCTGTAGATGATGTTGGAAATGTGATCAACCCAATGATTGTAGATGGTCAAATTCATGGTGGTCTAGCCCAAGGGATTGGACAAGCATTACACGAAGGAGCAATCTACGACGATACTGGTCAATTAATCAATGGTAGTTATATGGACTATTGTATGCCTAGAGCAGATGATCTTCCTAGCTTTGAAATTGATAGAACCGTTACACCATGCCCTCATAATCCGTTAGGCGTAAAAGGTGCTGGTGAAGCGGGTTGTATAGGCTCTACACCTGCCGTTGTTAATGCCGTCGTTGATGCTTTATGGAAAGGCGGTCATAAGGTAAAAGATGTTAAAATGCCAATGACTCCTGAACGGGTATGGACGGCTATGCAGTCGTAAATTTAATGATGAATGAGAAATGATGAATGATGAATTCACACGACTATTCAATTATTAATGACTTTGAATTTTACGTTGTCAACATTTTGAAGTCAACGTCTCAAGGTCAACATCTAGGCGGGAAGGCCCGTCCAAAAACTGTTTGACCGGAGGGAGTTTTTTTGGACTAGAATTTTTGGTTCTTTTTTTTCAATGAAAAAAGAACATATATCTAGCCAGGTAAAGCTCAATCTGCGATAATGAAAAATTAAAATAATGATACCAACTTCATTTAATTATAAAAAAGCAAACTCCATAGAAGAAGCCATTGGTCTTTTAGGAGAGGATGTGAAAGTATTAGGAGGCGGTCATAGCCTCATTCCTACGCTAAAATTGCGTCTAAACGCACCAGAAACTTTAGTAGATATTTCAAAAATAGATGCAATCAAAGGGATAATGGATAATGACAAAACCGTTACCATTGGTGGTGGTGCCACACATGCATCTATTGCAGCAAATAATGCCTTAGCCATACATTGTCCGATGATGGCACAAGCAGCAAGTTCGATTGGAGATATTCAAGTTAGAAATGTCGGAACCATCGGCGGAAGCATTGCCCATGCGGACCCTGCTGCAGATTGGCCTGCTGCTTTGTTGGCAGCAGATGCGAACGTAGTAATACAACATAAGGGTGGAAAACGAGAAGTCGATATAGATCAGTTCTTCAAAGGTTTTTATGAAACTGCATTGGAGGAAGGCGAAATTATTACGGCTATTCGAATTCCCAAAACTGGCTTGAATACTAATTCTGCTTACGCTAAATTTAAGCAGCCTGCTTCCAGATTTGCGATTGTAGGTTGTGCGGTGGCAGTAGATGTAGATGGTGGAGTTATAAAATCTGCTAGAGTTGCACTTACTGGTGTAGGCGAATCTGCTTATCGTGCAACAAGCGTTGAAAAAGCTTTAGTGGGACAGCCTCTAAATGCAGCCGCTATTGATGCTGCTGTTGGAGATGTAACCGAAGGCGTAGAAGTCTTGAGCGATCATTATGCTTCTGCTAAGTACCGAGCGCACTTGGCTAGTGTCTATACTAAGCGAGCTTTGAAAAAATTGTTGTAATTTAAAATAATGAACACAGAGACACTAAGACACAGAGCATTATAAACTCTGTGTCTCCGTGCCTCCGTGTTCTAATCCTTTCCTCTCCCACTTCTCACAAGTTCTCCATGTCCATAAAATCAGTCAAAGAAATATCGGATTTATTACTAGCACAAGGCTACATTCCAGATGATGCGATTGCGATGTCTATCCATTTATCTATGCTACTCAAAAAGCCGCTATTAATAGAAGGGCCTGCGGGTGTTGGTAAAACAGAGATTGCTAAGGTGATGAGTAAAGCATTGAATACTAATTTAATTAGACTACAATGCTATGAAGGCTTAGATGCCAATCAAGCGATCTATGAATGGAACTATCAGCGGCAGTTGTTGTATTTAAAAATGCAAGAGCAATCTAACTTGAGTATTAAAGAAAAAGAGCAGCATATTTTTGGAGATGATTTCTTAATGGAACGACCATTGTTAAAATCTATAATGGCAGAAAAATCTCAAGTACTCTTATTGGATGAAATGGATAGAGCAGATGAAGAATTTGAGAGTTTCTTTTTAGAATTATTATCGGATTGGCAGATCAGTATTCCAGAAATCGGAACTAAAAAAGCAAAGTCTATTCCTTATGTCATCGTTACTAGTAATCGAATTAGAGAACTATCAGAAGCACTCCGAAGACGTTGTTTATATTTATGGATCGACTACCCTACTTTTGAAAAAGAGCTATCTATTGTTCAAGCAAAGTTACCAAACATTAATAAAGATTTAGCCACAGAGATTTGCAAATTCATGAAGGAATTGCGCCAAATGAAACTAGAAAAACAACCTGGGATTGCCGAAACCTTAGACTGGGCAACGGCACTAAGCTCTATGCATATTGACCATCTGGAAAAAAGTATTGTAGAATCTACTTTAGGGGTTATTTTGAAGGATTGGCAGGATGTGCGGAATGCGCAAATGTCTTTGCAGGAATTGTTTGAAAAGGTTGGGATTGTTTCTAAAGTTGGGTAACCAAATAGCACTTATTCTAAACTAATAGAGTACAAATTAAATATTAACTGTCAACGCTCGTAGATATTCATCATAAAGTCTCAATATCACTTAAATGTCAGAATTAGGATTAGTAGGATTTCAGGATTAGTAGGATTTTAAGCAGTAGTACAATTCAAAATCCTACTAATCCTAAAATCTTATAAATCCGAATTCTGACAGTGATTGGTGTTTTGAGAACTTACCATTCATCATTAAGTGTAATGAGTAATAGCCTTCTCCAAAGACAAACTTCTCTCCCTGCCCACATCGTCCAATTTAGCCGTTTCTTGCGAACAAAAGGATTCGATATAGGTCCAACTGAAGAAAAAGAATTACTCATTGCCTATACTCGTTCCGTTCCTACTTCTTTTGAAGCACAAAAAAATTTGTATAAAGCTATATGGGTTAAAAACAGAAAACAGTTCTTAGTTTTCGAAGAGTTATATGATACCTATTGGCAAGAATTAGCCAAAGCAGAAAATAGCAAAACTAAAGAGATAGGAGAAGAAAAACAGCAGGCACAAAAAACTGCCAAACAACAAAGCTCCTTGCAAGTCTTAAAGAAGTGGTTATATAATGGAAGGATTGAAGAAGAACAAGAAGTTGCTGCCTATAGCGCATTTGAAGCCATTTCTAAAAAAGACTTTTCTTCTTTTCTTAGTGGCGAACAAAAAGAGTTATTAGAGATCATTCGCATTATTTCCAAACGCCTCGCCAATAAACATAGCCGTCGTTATGTCAAAACGAAATCTAGCGCACATATTGATTTAAAAAATACAATTAGTACTGCTCTACGAAAAGGCTTAGAAATCAATCAATTCAAATACAAAAAACAACAGAAAAGAAAAGTCAATATTATTCTAATCTGCGATGTGTCTAAGTCGATGGAATTGTATAGTCAATTCTTGATCGAATTTATGTACAGCTTTCAACAGGCAGTTCATCAGTTGAGAACTTTTGTTTTTAGTACGAAACTCCTTCATTTATCCAATGCTTTAAAAGACAGTGATTATAAAAAAGTCTTGAATAATTTATCGGAACAAATTCCTTATTGGTCTGGTGGCACAAGAATTGGCGAATCGCTATACCAATTTAAAAGAGACTATGGGGAACGCCTTTTAAATAGAGATACGATTGTGCTTATTCTAAGTGATGGGTGGGATACGGGGGATTTGGATTTATTGGAATCGTCTATGAAATATATCCATAAAAAAAGTGATCGGGTTATATGGCTCAATCCTTTGGCTAGTAATCCAAGCTATACCCCTTCTACTAAAGGCATGGAGATCGCAATGCCTTATATTGATGTGTTTACTTCTGCTCATAATTTAGACTCTTTGAAGGGGGTGGTGAAACATTTGCAAAAAAAGAAATATCAGATAAAAAACGGAAATTAAATTAGCTGTAGTCTACTATCTTTTTGATTACATTCTTCATTCTCTCATTATTGGTTAAGTCACCATTCAATTCGATTACTTCACAATCTAGTAATTCAATCCAATCTCTATGTAATTTTATACTTCGTCCATTAAACGTTATATCATCATATTTCCCTGCCCATTCGAGAAACACTTTTGCTTTAGTTTTAATTTCTTGATTTTTAGTTAATGTTTCACCATACCTCTCTATTTCTCTATCCAATAATCTTTTCATTCTTATCTCCTTTGGCAAAACTAGGAATACACCCAAATCAAAAGCGGTATTCCAATAGTCACTCCATGTAACTAAAGAGCCACTAATTATCACATTTTGGTGTTTTAGCAGATCAATTTTGAGATGTGCATTCCTTTTCTCCAATAGTATTTTCTTTTGGAAAGGTGGATCTGTATCTTCCCAATAATAATCATCCACATCTAAATGAATCCAATTTAATTTTTCTGCGATTGATTTACCCAATGTCGTAGTTCCTGTACCCGATGCTCCAAATATTACAACCTTCATTTCTTCACTCTTCTTTATTAAAAAATAAGTTTCACCCTATCATTCCCTCTGCCCAAGCATCTCCTTTTTTTAGCAAATTTCTTAAACCATGTTTTACTATCCATTTCCTCTCTTTAGTAGCATTCAGTGACCATGACTCAACAAGGGCCTTCCCAATCTCCAGATTATCTTTCAATATATCATTTAAACAATTAGCCACTGATTTCTGAACATACTTTGATGTATCATCTTTTAATGCATTTAATATAGGAAGTATTGGTTTCGGGTCTTTTATGAATTGATCTAATTTCGTCGCCCACGGCAACCTAGGACGTACCCCTTCGCAAGCTAACCTGCGGACATGTTTATTCTTATCTTTTGCCCATTGCTTCATCACCTTTAAAGTCTTTTTGGGATGTTGTTCTAGGTAGGGACGTATGGTATATTCTCCTGTATTTCGTTTTGTTACTTCTTTGATGGCATTCATCGAAATATCAAAATGATCTAAGCCATTTGTTTCTATATACTTCGCTAAGGGCATGATCCAATAATAGTTTGTGAACATGCCTGTCTCTTCTTCATTTTCGGGGCCTAATACTTGTAAAAAGACTTCAATATTATTTTCATAGGTGTCGGCCAAACAAGTATCTAAACTATTCGCAATAGCTGCCACTCGATCTTTTAATTCTAAAGGGGTAACTTGTTTGTCTACTAACTTAACAAATTTCTTTTTAGGAAAGGTGGGCTTGACAAGTATTAGTTTATCTGCCAATAATTTCGCTAAGTCTTTATCAAACCAGAGTTTTAATTGTTTGTATGCCATGTTATTATTTTATATCTAAAACTTGGTTTTCGTTGAACATAAATTCTAAAAAAAATACATATTTAAAAATCTTTCTAGCTTAAGACTCGGCAACAAGTCTGTTTATTATTAGTATTCATCAAACCGCCTTCTTCATATCATAAGCCAGTCCAATATACCTATTATCATTAAAAGAAAATTCATCAATAATCACCCATCCTAATTTCTTGGTATGCGCTTTTTCCGATACAACATTGACCTTATTGATAAAAGTAATACTAATTGGAAATTGCTGAACAAATACCTGACGCATCTCTTCAAATATTTGTTGCAACACCCCTTGTCCACGATACGCTTTGGCAATACAGACAGGACCATATTGAAAACTATTTTCTGTTGTAATCTTCTGTCCATTGAATTCAAGCATTGGAAAACGGGAAACCATTAATTCAAAAATTTCCCATTGTTGGAAATAAGCCCAAGTGCCTGCAAATACATAAGCAATGATAGCTCCTTTATCTTTCGCTACGAATAAGCCATCTTGTTCAATGATTGCTATTATTTGTTCGGCTATAAATGGGGTGGTTACAAAACCATTAACTCGCTCTTCCTCTGTCATTTTTCCATATAAATTTTGATCTTGTAAAGCCAATATACTCGGTATATCTGCTTGGGCTCCTTTTCTAGTTATTATCATTTGTGTATTTATTATGAGGTAGAATGAACACGGAGGCACGGAGCGCACAGAGTTACATTTGCTGGCGCAAGGCAATTATATTGAATAACTCTGTGGCCTCTGTGCCTCTGTGTTCAACTGTACTTAGTCAACAATATCAAGTATAGATTGCCGGTCCCTATTCACCATCAACTTAGTAACATCTGGTCGAGAATAATGTCCAACAGGATCAAAATTTTGCCGTTCTTCTAATACCTTCTGAAAGTCAATTATTCCAGTGAACAAGCCTTCTTTATCTGCTATTGGCGCAATCACCCATTCGCCATCAGGCCCTGAGATACAGGAACCTCCATTGGCAATCATTGCAGGAGCATCTTTTATAATCAAATCTAAATG
>CAYOBX010000183.1:0-10338 GCA_964402245.1 uncultured Saprospiraceae bacterium
AAATCAATCTAGTCCAATAGTAGATTGGTTAAAGGCACTTTGCGCTAAAATGAAATCAGACCATCAAGTTAAAGGTGTTGCGGTAATAGGCATGTGCTTAACAGGGAATTTTGCTATAAGTCTTATGGCAGAAGATGCCGTTTTAGCAGGGTTTGCAAGTCAACCTGCAATGCCATTTCAAACTCAAAAAGCATTGCATATGTCTGACTCGGATGTGGAAACAATTAAAATAAAATTAGATAAAATAGGTCCAATGCATTGCGGACGCTTCGAAGGAGATAAGCTATGTACTGCTCAGAAATTTGACTTAATCAAAAGAAAATTTAATGACGATGGGGTAGAGCGTATTAAACTACATGAGCTACCAGGAAAAGGACATTCTATCTTAACTTTAGATTTTGTGGATGAAGCAGGCCATCCTACGACTGAAGCATTAAACGAAGTAATGGATTACTTTGATGGGCAATTAGGATAGATAAAGAATATTTTTTTTGGTGCTGTCTAAAAAAGATAATTCTCAAAATTTGCGCCATTCCTTATATAAGCAGGTTCAAAAAATATCTTAATTCACAAAGAAAGGAATATTAGCATTCCCGACTTTTCCTTTTCCATCATACACATAAATAAACAACCTATAATCCCCTTTTTCTGTTGGTGCCGTAAACTGTAATAAGTGATCGCCTTCGCTAAGACCTGCTAAATTAAGACCTTTAGGCTCTACTTCTTTAGCTCCTCCTTGGCTGCGTTCATCTACTTCTTTTAGTACTACCCATTTATAAGTCAAGGGATCATTATTGGGTTCACTTGCAAAGACCTCCGCGCCATATTCGGTTCCAGCATTTAGGTAAATATTATCCACGTCATTTTGACCATTTAATTTCATGGAATCTACTTGCGGTGCTCTATTTTGAGGGTATGTTCCCGTCCAATATCTAGTTAACTCATCTACTGTAGCCGTAGCTTCTCCTGATTTATGAAACATGCCATACCATGTTGGAGTACGTTCTTGTTTTTGCCCCCAAAGAAAGGCAAAATGACCAATATTTTTTCCTGATTGGTCACTCGCTAAACCATTCTGCATTCTTGTATAATATCCTGTTGCTTTAATAGCACTTGGTTCTTCAATTTCCCTGCCCCATTCTGTGGAAGGCATTTCCCAATGCCCCATTGGACCAAATTCTGTCACCATAAATGGTTTATCGATACCAGATGCAGCAACAATCTTAGGCATATCTCCCAAACCTCCATATACTTGGAAAGAGATAAAATCTAAATTCGGACAATGTTTTAATGCCAAATCAATATGAGATTTTTCTCCACCAGCAAATGTAGTTGTCACTGGACGATTAGGATCTACTTGGTGAATATATTCCACTACCTCATTTAAAGCAGTATATGTTTTGGGGTTAACTAATTTTAGACCACCTTCTTCATTAAATAATAAATTCAATTCATTGCCAACCACCCAGCACAATATATTTGGATGATCTTTATATTTATCAACTTCTTGTTTAAGATGCTCTATTTGTTCCTTCACTTTAGCTGTATCATTATAATCAAATCCATGCAATTCTTTATCGATTTCTAAACCGAAAGCTACCATTAATCCATAATGAGCAGCCGAATCGAGTGCCTGTTTTGCATAGGTAGTATGCCATGTTCTAAAAGCGGTACCTCCTGCTTCTTTTAAGGCTCTATAATTAGTGCCATCAACATAACTCAGTCCTGCCCCTTTAACAGTAAAAGGCTTACCATTAACGGTGAGTCCATATTTTCCGTCGTCATTCTTAACGATTTCAACTTTTTTGGGAGCGGTAGTTTCAGTTCCTGTAGTCGTTTCTGTTTGACAAGAAAAGCAACAATAAAGGAGAATAAAAATTAGAAGGGTGTTAAAACGCATAGGCTCTTTTTTGTGAATGTGCAAGGTACTCTTTTTGAGAATATTTTAGGACATTCTTCCATCTTACTTAAAAATAATTTATAGAATACTTCTATAAATACTAATTTCAAGCATCATTCTGAATTCCCCTTTCTTTGTTGTACATTTAGGTTTTAGATAATACTTTAGTAAGTTCTCAATGAGTAAATGAATACAGGAGTAAATGAGTAAATATTGGCAGTCTAGCCTACTCATTGAGTATTTGCATAATTTATAGAAAATGGAAAATAATCTTCAAGCTTATTGGAAAGCTAATCTAAGGATACTTTCCGTATTATTAATTATCTGGTTTATCCTAGGATTAGTATTTCCTATCCTATCCTGATATGTCTGATAAAAGAGAATTAACGATCTCTAGAATTTGTATTGCATTTGCTCTTTTAATAGGTATTTACTTTGGGATCAATCCCCCTGGGTTTATTATTCAAACGGTGGCATTGGCATTTAGCATAGCTGCTTCTACATTCTTTCCAGCCATTTTAATGGGTATATTCTTTAAAAAAGTAGCGAAGGAAGGAGCGATTGCAGGAATGTTAGCAGGCTTAATATTCGTTGTGTCCTATATCGTTTATCACGAATTTATGGGCGGGAAAGCAGATGGCTATTGGATGAATATTTCTTCGCAAGGAATTGGGGTAGTTGGGATGCTTTTAAATTTTATAACTACTTATTTGGTGAACAAGTTTTATGGAAATGAACCACCTATTGAGGTGCAACAAATGGTGGAGAATATTCGATATCCTAAAGGCGTTGGAAAAGCTATAGAGCATTAAGAGTTTGTCTAAGTAATGATGTTAAAAACACACAAATAAAATAAACTTTCTTCTCGGTCGTTTTTTTTTTGTGATTTGAAAATATAAGCGGTATTTTCCGTTCCTTAATTTTTTATCCAAAAAACAACTTAATAACAATGAGAACCTCGTTCCCTTTCCGATCTATTTTATTTGGACTCGCACTTTTTTCTATAGGTTTATTAATGACCGCCTGTCAATCTGAATCAAAACAGACTGAAACTACTGCTGTTACGAAGACTGTAACAGAAAAGAACGTTTCCATTCCTACTACGGAAATGAGTGGTGTGGCCACTATGGTGAAGCAAAGCATTCATGCCCCTTTTGAAAAATTGACAATTGCTGCACAGACCATAAACATTAAAGACCCCCATAAAGCACAAACGTTACGCTTAAATGATGGTGCTTACATAAAAGTACCTGCCAATGCTTTTGCTACGGCATCAGGCGAATTAATTACAGGAGAAATCACCATTTCCTATAAAGGATTCCACAATGTAGCCGAAATTATTGCTTCTGGTATTCCAATGAAAGTAGCTAATGAAGATGGCACAATGGATTGGATGCAAACAGGAGGTATGTTTGAAATAGAAGGAAGGCATAAGGGGCAAACCGTGCAGTTAGTAGAAGGGAAAGAAATGGAAGTTAGTTTCGTTTCTACAACTGCTGGTAATTTTGATTTTTGGTCATTTGATAAAAACGAAGGGAATTGGAAAAATATAGCAAGCGATCAGGAAGCATTACCAGAAAAAATGCTTAATAAAGCACTTAAGGAAGATATTCAACAATTACAACGATCGACTGCTAAACGGCCTATTGACCCCGCAAGCGAACAAGCCCACAACTTAATTTTTACAGATTTAAATGTCGATAAATGTCCTTCTTTGAAAGATAAATCTTCTATCATTTTAACCTATGCAGGTACCGATGCCGAAAAACACCCAAAGGAAAATCAATGGATTACGAAGCCTAATATCTGGTTTGAAAAAGAATTAACGCCTTTAGATGAAGCAGCAGGTACGTATACCTTAAGTTTGTATGGCAAGGAGATGTATAGTATTCCTGTAAAACTTGGTTTAACAGAGGAAGACTTAGGAAAAGCGAAGGCTCGATATAAAACATTAATGGCAAATTATCAAAACCAGCTTGCGCTCTTAAAAGATAAAACAGCCATTCAAGAACAGCAAGTTGCTTTTAGAAGAACTATTGAATTAGCCGAATTTGGTATCTATAATTACGATATTATTTGGAAGCAGAAGGAGGCGATTCCTTTTGCGGCTGATTTTAATTTTGGCGCAGCTAATAATATTTTTAAAGATGTAGTTGCTGTTTATATGGTAACAGGAGATAATCGGGTAGTGGTTAGTTTGCCTCAAAGAGATTGGGATAATTTTAGATTTAATCCGAATACAGATAATAAAGTAATTGCTGTGCTACCTGACGATAAGATTGCTTTATTCTCCCAGCATGATTTTAAGCAAGAAGCGGAACAAATGAAAGCGGCTAAAGGGCAAGAATATGTATTCAATATGAGAATAGCAGAAGGAAGGGTACAATCTGTGGAAGATTTACAGGCATTGATTGATGATGCCTCGTAGCCTATTTACTTAACTCCCTTTCTTATGAAAACAGTTTATAATCTAAGTAAGGATGAGTCCACTCTGAAAACCTTAGTTTTCAGAGTGGACTCATCCTTACTAAAATGTCCTTTTTTTCGATTACTAATTTTCCTATGGCTTATTTGTTCCGCCCTGCCCACCTATAGCCAAGAAGCAGATAGTTTTTTATATGTGCATCCCATCAGAGTAGACCACAAATGGGGGTATGTTAAAATATATCCTCAAATTGTAAAAACCAAAGTCCCACCTCGCTATGACTATTTAGCTGATATTAATGTACCGTATAATACTCTAAATCATGATGGCAAACCTTCTCCTTATAAGATATTTGAATTGGATGGCAAAGTAGGTTTACTCAATGAAACCTTAGAAGAAATAATAGCCCATGAATACAACCGAATAAAAGTGCTTGCTGATAATTTTTTTGCGGTGACACAAGACCAAACCTATTTATTAAGAGATAAGGCGGGTAAGGTATATTTCGATAGTACTTATTTTGAAGATATTTGCTTAGCTACAGGTGGCGAGATCGATGAAACGAATTATTTTTTCACTAAAAAAAAACGCCTATGGGGGATTAGTCGAATTCCGAATGATGTAGAATTAGTAGCCCCTAAATATACAACTATTGCCAATGCAGGGCATCCTGGATTTTATAAAATAAAAAAGACAGCAGGTAAAGGTTGGGGATTAATTGATACAATGGGTCAGGTATTATTGCCCACGGAATTTGAAGAGGTATTGGTTTTGAATGAGCAATATACAGCAGTTCAAAAAGAGGAGAATTGGTTGATTTATAAGAATGGAGAGAAAGAACTTAAAACCTATCGTCATGTCCGCAAAGTGAGTGAGCAATTATGTTTATTGGAACACACAGTAGGTACAGATGCCCCCAATGGCCCGCAATTGTGGAATTTTAAATTGGATACTATCTTAGGAACCTTCCCCAAAAAATCTTTAAGCAATTATGACATTTACGAACCTTTGGCTGGTAAATTTGCCATTCGATTTCCAGAAAATGGAGAGAAATATATCGTTAATGAATTAGGGAAAAGAATATCTACTAGTTTTCATACCATAAAACCTACCTCCAAGTTAGATACCTATATTATACAATATAGAGATAGAGTAGGCCTATTATCTAAAACTACTAGAGATTCTTTTATCAGCACAGGTTTTGACTATCAACACATATCAGATATTAGAAATAATGTGGCTATTGGTCAGAGCAATACTATCAAATATGGCTTGATTGGCATTGCGGAAGATACCTTGCCTACCTTACCTTGCATCTACAATAATGAACCTCAATTTGTTAAAGAGAAAATTTTTCTTCAATTTGATAAACATACGATAAGATATACTTTTTCGCCAGACAAGTATTTTGTTGAAGATAGTGTCATTTATGAGAATGGCTACATTATACCAAGTCAAGGAAAGCTACCTATAAAAGAAGCTAGTGCTATTGGTTTTGAGAGATACGCGCCTTATTTTCCAGTCCACTACCAATTAGACAAAAATAAAGTACAACAGATTACCCCTAAACTAAACGCAGATGGAGAACTGATTTCACAAGTGGAAACATTAGGAACCGTAGAAGAAAAACATATTCCAAAGCGATCTATTGAAATATTATCCAATTTTAATATAGCCTTATATCAAAAGAAAAAAGGTCATAAAAAAGAGCAATTACTAAAAGTAGAAGCACCTTACCTTAGGTATATCACCGGAGGAATGGCTCGGAAAATCAATTTTTTAAACTTAAAAACGGGTAAGTCAGTTGCTACTCCGCCTATGATTGGATTAAGGCGTTTTGAAACAGATATTCAAATAAGTGCCTTTATAGATCCTACGGGAAAAATGGGCTTAGTTCATCAAAACGGACAAGAAATACTACAAAATGGTAAGGCGCTTCGATATACTTTTATCGGTCCATTTGTAGCAGGTAGAGCTAGGGTTTGTATGGGAGGGCAATTGGTTTTTGATAAAAAAGAAGACCTAGCTATGCCGCCTAAATTTAAGTTGGGGAATGTAGCCCAATTGCTTGAAGATTTTAGAATAAATCCTTCGGAGTCTCCAAATTTTGCTCAGATGCAAATGGCTTACTTTATTATTAGTCCATCCAATAATCCTGCTAGATGGGGCTATATTGATACTTCTGGACAACTACTTATAGAAACGCCTTATGAGTACGTGGAAGATTTTCATTGGAAAGACCATCGAGCTTTAGTCCTCAATAGCATCTCAAAAGAAGTTTATGTTGGGACGGGTAAAAAAGAGGCTGTTTATGGATTAATAGATTTGCAAGGGAAGGTCATTCTAGAACCTACTTATAATTCGATAGGGATTTTCAAAGATTTTTACCTAATCAATAATCGCAATACGCCCACTTTTACGTTTAATCAGAAAGGACAAGAGATTTTGATTAACCCAACCAAACCTGCTAATTTCTCAGAAGGTTTGGCACGAGTGAAAAATGAACATCGATTATTTGGTTTTATTGATACAGCGGGTAATCAAATTATTCCACCAATCTATAAAACGGCTAGAGATTTTTCTGATGGTTTAGCCTTGGTAACAGATACGACCGAGAAATTTCAATTTATAGATTCAAAAGGCCAAATAGCGATTGCTTTAAAAGTAAAAAATGCACTTTTAGTGAGTGATTTTTCAGAAGGATTGGCTTGGGTAAAAGCTCCTGGAAAAAATTGGATTTGGTCTTGTATTAAAACCAATGGGCAAATAGCGTTTCCAAAAAAGTATTTTTACCAACCAACCAAGACTCAAGCAGATTCTGTTTACAGGTTGCCCATGTCTTTTTCTAATGGTTTAGCTGCTGTAACCACAACGGACCATCTTACACATCAATTGGTATCTGCGATCATTAATAGACAAGGTAAGCCCTTAAAAGTTTTTACTAAGCAATTAATTATTAGACCTTTTAATAAATTAGGTATTGCTGTATTTGAAGACCAACAAAAACAAGGCTTAGTAGATAGTTTGGGAACTATTTTGCTAAAGGCGACCTATAAAACAATCCTTCCTTTTTCCGAGCATTTATATAAAGTACAAAGTAATAATGGTCTATGGGGTTTGATTAACCAGCAAGGATTGGAAATAGTTAAACCAAGATATTTAGAAATAGACGAATTGTCGGAAGGTTTAATAGCGGTCAAAACAAATGCCCCGAATGGTTGGAGTTATATCAATATCAAAGGACAAACAATTATTACAAATAAGTATACAGTTGCCCCCCCTTTTAAGAATGGCTTATCTTTAGTAACAAAAGGGACAGAACAATTTATCATTGATACCAATGGAGAAAAAGTATCCATAACTAAAAATCAAGCTTTGTTCCATTCAGAAGGTATATTAGGTTTGCAAAAGCAAGGGACCCATTTAAAATATTTTGCAGATGCATCAGGGGCTAATATCTTTGGTCGTTTTTTTGAAGATATTATGCCTTATCAATTGGGCATCGCTAGAGTGAAACGAGTAGCGGAAGAAGGTAAAAAAGAATATTTTGGGGCGATTAATAAAAGAGGCGTAATGATCGTACCTCCTAAGTTTCGAAACCTACATATTCAAGCGAATGGCAACATTATTATTAACCCGCAAAGGTATTACGGATTGCTTGATAAAAATGGCAAGGTCTTATTAGAACCATTATATGATAGAATTTTGCAATTTGAGGAGTTTGATATTTTTAGAGTAGAGCGAGGGGAGTCCGTTGGGTATATGCGTTTAGAGGATGGAAAATTTGTGTGGGTTTGGGATTTGCAGAAATAAATTCGAAGTAAACTTTAGGGATGGGGTAGAAATAAGTTTCCATGCAATGACTGTATCCTCTTATGATTTCAACAAAATGTGTGTTTTGGTTCGGGGTCGCTTTCTGCGCCCCCGAACCTTTAAAATTAAGGAGTTAAAATCGCCGTGATACAGGGAAAACTCTCAACTCGAATTACTTAGTAACGGCAAAAAAATAACTTAGACCAATCTACATGTTCTTTTATATATTCATTTCAGGAATTTCCCCTTCTACGACTAATCGACCTTCTGTAGCTGCTTGTATAGTTTCCACAGAAACCCCAGGTGCTCGTTCTAATAGCTTAAATCCAGCAGGTGTTATTTCTAAAACCGCTAGATTAGTAACTACTTTTTTTACACATTTAACACCCGTCAAAGGCAAGGTACACTGTTGCAATAATTTAGATTGTCCTTTCCGATTGGTATGCATCATCGCTACAATAATGTTTTCTGCGGAAGCTACTAAATCCATTGCTCCGCCCATCCCTTTAACCATCTTGCCGGGAATTTTCCAATTGGCAATATCTCCATTATCGGCTACTTCCATTGCCCCTAAAACGGTTAATTGAATGTGTTGCCCACGAATCATAGCAAAACTAGTAGCGGAATCGAAAATTGCCGCCCCTGGCATAGCAGTAATGGTTTGTTTACCTGCATTAATAAGGTCTGCATCTTCTTCTCCTTCGAAAGGAAAAGGACCCATTCCTAAAATTCCATTTTCTGATTGAAAAACTACATTTAAATCTTTTGGAACATAATTGGCAATTAAGGTAGGAATACCAATACCTAAGTTGACGTACCAGCCGTCTTGTAATTCTTGAGCAATTCTTTTGGCTATGCCTGCTTTATCTAACATAAATTTTTTTTTGGTAAAAAAAGGTAATAGGTAAAAAGTAAAAGGTAATAAGGTAGGACGCATCATGGCCCTTATTACTTATTATCTTTTACCTATACCCTAGTCCGTACAGTTCGTTTTTCAATTCTTTTTTCATAATCCACTCCTTGGAAAATTCGTTGGATGAAAACGCCAGGCGTGTGAATGAAATTAGGATCTAACTCTCCGGGTTCAACTAATTCTTCTACTTCTGCAATGGTTATTTTTCCAGCCATTGCCATCACAGGATTAAAATTTCTTGCTGTACCCTTGAAGACTAAATTGCCAAAACGGTCTCCTTTCCAAGCTTTTACTATGGCAAAATCTGCTTCTAAAGCACTTTCTAAAATATGAGGTTTGCCATTAAAATAACGAACCTCTTTTCCGATAGCGACTTCTGTTCCATAACCTGCTGGTGTGAAAAATGCAGGCATCCCTGCCCCTGCTGCTTGACATCTTGCTGCCAAACTACCTTGGGGAATTAAATCTACTTCTAGCTCTCCACTCAACATTTGTCGCTCGAATTCTTGATTTTCTCCAACATAAGAGGAAATCATTTTTTTGATTTGTCGTTTTTTTAATAATAAACCTAAACCAAAATCGTCTACTCCTGCATTATTAGATATACAAGTCAAGCCCATGACTTCTGCTTGAACTAATGCTTTTATACAATTTTCAGGAATACCACATAAGCCAAATCCACCTAGCATTAGGGTCATATTGTCTTTGATGCCTGATATGGCTTCGGTAGCATTTGCTACTATTTTATTCATTGAAATCTTTGTTTAAAAAAGTAAATAAATAATTCATGACACCACGAAAATGATGTGTATGTAAAGAAAAAGAAGAATTAGAATATATACAACCCATTACGCCTCCATTTTAAAACCATACACTTTTTAGACCAGAGAGCAGAGAAGCGAGAATAGAGACATCATTCGTTTAAAAAACTACGATAATTCATTAGACTTGTTACCCTTTAATAAATACTCTTCTGAAAATGTCTTTTTCCGCTATTTTGCTTTAAAAAATGAGTCCGTAGCCCTGCTAGGAACTAATTTTTTAAATTCCTTAGACTGAAAAATAATTAGAACCAGATTGCCCAACTTATTATTTCGTCGTTACTTAGCTCGACTTTAGCCATTAGCTTTTAGCAATTAGCCTCAAAATAGATGCCCACGTTACCTACTGCTTTATTTCTTTACAGACCTTGGAAAATAACAAGTGTAAATTAATAATGGACTAGTTACGTTCCTAAAGGGTTTTCTTATAAAAAGAATATTGCCTGAAAAATCAAGTTACAAACTT
>CAYOBX010000184.1:0-10327 GCA_964402245.1 uncultured Saprospiraceae bacterium
AATTTGAAGAGGTGTCTTTCATCTGACATACTACTATAGGTGTGTTTACGTTTTATAAGAATTGCAAAAAATAGTATAAGTAACGTTTTAAATAGATACTTACTTCTAATCAAAAAAGAATTATAAATATAATAATATCGTTACTAAACAGTTACTAAAAAATCTAAATTCATTTAATGAGAATCCTTGTATTAGCTCTATTCTGTTTGTTTTTAACCAACGAATTACCCAGCCAAAACCTAATACCGAATGGGAGCTTTGAATTAGTTAAAAAACCAATTGATGAAAACATTACAGGTAGCAGAAAAGGTTTTGATAGTAAAGTACACGCTTGGTATAGCCCCACCAATGTAAGCCCTGATATATATTTACCGCACCCCAATAATGCTAATTTCTCGGATCATTTTAGAAAACCAAACCCTAAAAAAGGGAAACATTATATTGGTCTGATAATAGATAATCCCTATGACCGTTGCAAAACTTATAGAGAATATGTACAAGTAAAATTAAAGGATACATTAGAAATAGGAAGCACTTATCGCCTAGAATTTTGGATAAACCCTGATAGAAATGATATATATAATTTGGGGGTCTTCTTTGATAAAAAAAAGCTAGTAAATGATAAATGTAGTATGCTTTTAAATACGCCACAGTTAAGTTTTGAAGATTCGTTGGTAAGCGGGAAATGGGAAAATATAATCTTTGAAATTACCCCAAGTCAGCCCTATACTCATATTACAGTAGGGAACTTTGAACAAAGTGATGACTTAAAAAGAAGGTATTGTTATTTTGATGATTTTCGATTGTGGAAGAAAGGAACGGCTATAGAAGGTCCAACAGATTCTATTAATATAGAAAACAAAATACCTGAAACAAACATTGTTTCTTCTTCAATAAATTCGCCCTCTTTAGAAACTATTTTTAATGCTAATAATGTTCAATTTGAACATAGTAAATCTAATCTAACATCGGCTTCTTTATTAGAATTAGATCATTTAATTTCCTATTTAAAAGCACATCCTTCTTTAAAAATATTAATCGAAGGACATACGGATAATTCTGGTACTGACTTGGTTAATCAGCAGCTATCCACGGAACGTGTTAAATCTGTAATGGCCTATATGAGAGAGCATGGAGTTACTCCTGATCGGATGAAGTATATAAGTCATGGCGCAAGTCAACCTATAGCTAGCAATGATACGGAGGAGGGGCGACGATTGAATCGACGGGTTACTTTTTTAATGATGAATGAGAAATGATGAATTCTTTGATGTTGACCTTTTCTAAAACCCCTTAGCAACCACCTGTAAATTACCAGTCAATTCCACAACAGCCAAGATAGCATCGTCCGCCATTCCAACTTGCTGCACCTTTAAATCCGCTACCTGACCTTCTACATTGATACCCGGTTGAATCTCGTAATTGGTCAATTGCTTTTGAATCTGTTTTTTGATTTCTGCTAGATCCTCATCTATAGAATATTGTAAATTGCCTTCAATTTTATTGATAATCAAATCACTGAATAGCCACTTGGCTGTTTTTAATAAAAAGTTTTTAGTATCCAATCGGAACTCTACCTTTTTAATATCAATTTGGCTATTTCTTTTATCGTAACTAGGGATACCCTTGAGATAGAGCTTTCCATCATAGTCTCCTGTAACATCCAATTCCACGGCCACTTTTTCACCATCTCTACCCAGTTTTAGATCTTGAATAGTAATTTCATTTTTTCTGAATTTATAGGTTTCCCCTTTCAGGTTTTCAAGAGCTAGCTGTTCTGCCTCTTCAAAAGGAATTTGGGCTAATACTCTTAATTGAAAAGGTTCTGCTTCAAAATCCATTAATTTGAGCGGCGGTAATGGTGCATTCTCCGTAAAATCTACTTGATTGCCAACACTTATTTCTGATAATCCCTGAACAAATAAAGTACTGACAATCGTATCATTTTGTAAGCGAAATGGAGAAATGGCTAAACCATAGGGGGTGATTTTAACGCTACTATCGTATTCTTTAGATACTAATATGGGTTCTTGAATTTGATTCCATGCTTTCTCTGCAAATCCCTTGATAGATAAGCCGTCTGCCACAAGTGCATCTATTTGTTTAGTGATTTTGTCTTGACTAGCTGCTAAAACTCTATCTGCAATCGCTTTAACAGGAATCTTGGCTCCTAATACATTAATTTTTGGTGTTTTTACCCAATCATATTGATTGATGCTAGTATTTGTGACGACTGTCCAGTCTTCATTCAATTGGTATTTAGTAGCAAATTCTAATACTAAGGCTCCTTCTGCTTCTGTATCTCCCAATAATCGAAGGCTCTTTTTGACCCAGATATGCAATGGGACCGTGTATAGAATAGTGGAATCCTGTAGACTAAGTGTTATAGAATCAATTCTGGTAGCTTTGACACTGATATTATCCCCATTTAAGTTATCCTCCTCAAAAATGACCTCCCCTATCTTTTCATTGATTGCCTTTTCTAAATCCTTTTTGCCTAATTTTATTGGAATATAAAGGCTAGACAATTGTTCTTTGTCGATTGATTTTATGATGGGAATATCTAAATTCACTGGTTGTTTAGTTTTACAAGCTATTAATGTGAGTAATAAGAGGTACAAAATAGAGCGTTGCATTGTTCAATGTTTTTACATTTAAGTGCTCCGTAGCTCAAAGCTTGAGCTAGGCTCATCAATTAGACGAATGATTAATCTATAAATCACTAATTGACTTAGTTAGATGATGAACTCTATTTTTGAAATGGGAGTAAATTAACTTATTATTGCATTAGGGATGGGGTAGAAATAAATTGTAAATTTATTTTTAACCCGTCCCTTAGAGAGGTAGGTGAGTTAATTCCTCGAAGGAATTTATCCCGTCGGCAGTATAACATCAAAAAAAAAGCCCCGACATTCGTCGGAGCCAGAACAACTTGACATTCTTCAAAGATTACAAATAGAGAAACGGGTATTATATTAAAAAAGTTACGATATGTTTTAATGAATATTAATTATTTTAATTTGTATTTGATTGACTCACCTACTTCTTTATTAAGTTATTATTTTTAATATATAAATGAAACATTTTTGGTAAAGGAACTAGAATTAAAAATAGCGCCGAAAGACATTGATAACCAAGAATTTATCTTGTCGAGGATTGCCAAAAAAATACGATGGAAACCAGAATTAATCGATTCTTGGCATATAGTAAGGCGATCTATAGATGCTAGAGGCCCTACAGCTTTTTATAGAATAAAGATCCAAGCCTATAGAGCAGAAACCCCTGTTGAGGAGCCTCGATTTTTAGAAGCTATGAAAGAAGTGCATACCGCTCCTTCTGTGCTGATAGTAGGTGCTGGACCAGCAGGCTATTTTGCCGCCTTGGAACTTCTAGAGTTAGGATTAAAGCCAATTATTTTTGACCGAGGTAAAGATGTAAGAGCCAGAAGAAGAGATCTTAGAGCAATTCAACAGTTCGGTGTTGTCGATCCACATTCTAATTACTGTTTTGGAGAAGGAGGTGCAGGTACTTATTCTGACGGAAAGCTATACACTCGTTCCCAGAAAAGAGGAAATATTTATAAGGCATTGAAACTGCTAGTAGAACATGGAGCTAATTCAGATATATTAGTGGATGCCCATCCGCATATTGGATCTAATAAATTACCTAAAATTGTTGCTGCTATTCGAGAAACCATTCTACACTATGGAGGAGAAGTCCATTTTGGTAGCCTGGTTACAGATTTTATTATAAAAGACAAAGTTTGTAGTGGCTTAGTAGTTAATGAAGAGGTGGAACATTTTGGTTCCGCTGTAATCTTAGCAACAGGGCATTCTGCTAGAGATATATACCAACTTTTAGCTAAGCGAGCTATTAAAATAGAATTTAAACCTTTTGCCTTAGGGGTTCGAATAGAACATCCCCAAGCCTTAGTAGACAAAGTCCAATACAACCAAGCAGAACGAGAGGAAAATTTACCAGCTGCTAGTTATAAATTAATTAGTCAAGTCAAAGGCAGAGGAGTCTTTTCTTTTTGTATGTGTCCTGGAGGCTTAGTTGTTCCTGCTGCTACTGCACCTGGAGAAATAGTAGTCAATGGTATGTCTATGTCGAGGCGAGATTCCCAATTTGCTAACTCAGGAACAGTCGTCTCTTTAGACAAGAAAGATTTAAAAAAGTATGAAGATAAAGGTGTGTTTGCTGGAATGGCCTTTCAACAAGAAGTAGAGCAGACTTTATTTAATTTTGGAGATGGTAGCCAAAAAGCGCCTGCTCAAAGGCTGACAGACTTTGTTAATCAAAAAGTGTCTGCTGATTTACCTAAAACTTCTTACATACCTGGCGTATATGCTGCACCTTTGCATCAACTATTACCGTCCTTCATCTACGATCATTTACGTAAAGGCGTTCAAGATTTTGGCCGCAAGATGAGAGGATATTATACCAATAATGCTGTAGTGATTGGTACAGAGAGTAGGACTAGTTCTCCTATCCGAATTCCACGTAGTAGGGAGACTTATATGCATGAGGAAATTGATGGCCTTTTTCCATGTGGCGAAGGGGCAGGGTATGCGGGAGGTATTATATCTGCGGCATTGGATGGTCAGAATGTGGCTAGGGGAGTTGGGAAGTGGGTAACAGTTTTTTAGAGGTAGCGATTATGTTAGGTTTTTTGAAAAAAAAGACTAACATAATCGCTGCTTCTAAAGAAAAACATTAAAGATACTTGTTGCATCTAATCAATAATCATGAATTTCTATCGCTTTTTATACTGTGTTTTATTCATCTTTGGTTTTACGTTTTCGAGTCAAGCCCAAGAATCCCAAAACATGGAGTTATTTGATCTAGCCAATTCAGGGGATGTTCGATACTCTGGGAGTTGGGTGTATGTAGATACTGCCAGGAATCGAGAGTATGCACTATTAGGAGCGTCAGGTGGGACGGCTATTTTCGATATAACGGAAGCACCTATAAAAGAATTATTTTTTATACCTGGACCTTTTTCCAATTGGCGAGAAATTACGGTTCTTGATGGCCATGCTTATGTGGTCACAGAAGGGAGAGGAGTAGGAGAGGGGATGCAGGTAATTGATTTGAATTTTCTACCGACTAATGCTCGTTTATTGACCACTTATAACAGTTCATTTACTACAGGACATATTATCCAAAGAGATATTTATTCTGATTTACCTTTTGTGTATGTCAATGGGGTGTGTAATAATTGTGGGGTGAATATACTGGATGTATCTAATCCTGAGAGACCAAGGCAAGTAGGGCTGTATAATCCAGGTTATTATATCCATGATTGTCATGTGAAAGGAGATTATTTATATGCAGCTGCTTTTTTAGAAGGGACCATTGATATTGTAGATATATCGGATAAAACTCGACCAGTATTAAAAGCTCAGATAGATGACCCAGGCGGAAATACCCATAGTTCTTGGTTAACAGAAGATAGCCAATACTTAATTATTAGTGATGAGTTAGATGGCTTGCCTGCTCGCATTTGGAATATTGCAGACCTAGACAATATGTTTGAAGTAGCTACCTATACCGCTAATGAGAGCAGCCTTACTCATAATCCATATGTGCGAGGAGACTTTGCATTTTTCTCTCATAACACCGAAGGGATTCGAGTAGTAGATATTAAAGATCCTAGACTGCCTCTAGAAGTTGGATTTTATGATACTTTTGATAGAGCAAGTGGAGGATTTAATGGATTGTGGTCTGCCTGTCCTTATTTGCCATCAGGAAAAATTATTGGTGGAGATCGAGATGATGGCCTTTATGTATGGACCTTTAATAATACCCTTGCTAATAGACTCTATATAAGTGTTTCGGATGCCATTACTAATGAGCCGATCACTGATTTCGATTTGATAATTAATGAAGAAGAGGGAAAATTACTTCCATCAGGGCAATATGGAATTGCAACGCTAGATACACTAATAGATTTGTCTATTGTTGCTGATGGATTTTTCACAATTGATACTTTGATTGACTTAGAAGTAGGAGATCAAAAAGAAGTAACAATCCATCTGTCTCCATTGAGTGTATCTACTTCTGATTACAATAAACTTTCCAATAAAGTAAAAGTCTATCCTAATCCTTACCGTCATGCGACTACCTTGGATTTATCAGCTATCCCTACTGCTAGTCGAATAGAGATTTATAATTCAACTATGAGGCTACTGTATAGTCGAACTATTGAATATGAACCTCTTTTTGAATTGAAGGAGGAAGGGCAGGGGAGTGGTGTTTTTTATTATATGATTTATGATGAAGAAGAACGTTTAATTGCTACAGGTAGGGTATTAAAAATATAATATTGATAGGGGTATTGAACGCTGAGACGCAGAGATGCTGAGTCCTATTTGATTTCAGCATCTCTGCGTTTAAAAATTACATTATTTCTCCTCAGACTTTTTATTCTTATTTAATTTGTTAAAGACATGATTTAGTTTATACATCTCATCTAGCGTATCGTCCAAATACATACTGAAATTAGGAATTCGTCTAGTCTGTTTTTTGATTCTGGAAGCTAGAGATTGCTTTAATCTAGAATACTCCTTTTCTAATAACAGAATAATAGCTTCTTTATCCTCTGTATTATAAACACTCAGGTAGATTTTTGCTAAACTTAAATCTGGCGTTACTTTGACAGTGGTAACGGTAACTAAGGCCTCCGTTCCGTATATATAACCACCTTCCTGTTGCAAAACGATACTAAAATTACGTCTTATAACTTCAGAGATTTGTAATTGTCTTTTTGATTCCTTTGCCATATTTTTAAGTAAAAGTAATTAGGGAAAAGATAATAAGTAATAGGTAATAAGTTGTGTAAGTGTAGTACTTATTACCTATTACCGATTACTTTTTCCCTATTACCTATTAAAAAAGCTAAACCGAGTGTTCGATTTAGCTTAACATATTTTTTTTACAAAAAGTTTCTTTTAATTACCAAGAAATATCATCTTCCGATTCTAATTCTGAATCCTTAGGAGTAGAAGTAGTTTCTGGAATTTCCTCTAAAGTTGTTTCACTGATTTCTTCTGTTGAAACATTTTCTTCCTTTTTGTATGATCCTTCAGGATTGTCAAACTCTCCAGCTGCTTTTCTTGCTTCATACTCTTCATGACGACGTGTGTACTCATCATAATCGTAGTCAGGCATTAACTCTGTTTTTACATGCGTTACTACTTCTTCTAAGGTAGTCATAAATCTGTTGAAGTCTTCCTTATAAAGGAAAATCTTGTGTCGCTCATACCCATCCCCATTAAAACGTCTAGTACTTTCAGTTAAGGTTAGGTAGTAGTCGTCTCCTTTAGTTCTGCGTACATCAAAAAAGTAGGTTCTTCTTTTTCCAGCTCTCACTTTCTTCGAAAAAACACTCTCGAATCTTCTCTGGTTTCTCTCGTTGTCCACTGTTTAAAAATTTAGTTATAAAAAAGAAATTATCCGATAGGAAGTTCTTTAAATAAGGTTGATTTAAAAAACTTTTTACGAAGTAACAACAATTATTTCAATAGTACAAAAGTATGTCATTTGATTTTAATTTACAAAGTCAAAAAAATTAATTACTTTTTTTTACATTATTTGACTTATGGCCTATAAGTAATTGATAAAGAGTTGTTTATAGTATAATTTAACTATTAAGTGTTCGATTGAGTTAGAGATTATTAATTAAATTATTATTCTCCAAATATTAAGTAAGAATTCTGTTTAAAACAGAATTTAATTTGGTTGATTTTGTTTTTATTGTATTTATAATTCAGGGTAAGGATTGTTTAGTGTCTATTGTTATTACAATTTGACAAAGATTGGCGAGGAAATTCAAAATAATAGTTTGCTAGTCAGTTACGAATTGAAAATATAAAAGCGGTAAGATAATCTGATTACCTTACCGCTTTTATTAGAATAAAGCGGTCAGATCGTTTAGAACGATCAGATCGCATTAGTAGTTAATTCCCAAAGACTTTAACGTTTGGAAATCTAACTGACCTACAGGAAGGCCATTATCTTTTTGGAACTTTACTAAAGCAGCTTTAGTTCTTGCGCCCATTACATTATCCGTAAGACCTGGATCATATCCTTTTGATCTTAAGGCATCTTGTACTTGACGAATAACAGATACGGTTACATCACCTGAACAAAGTACTTCTCTCCACTCTGTAAATCCACCTTTCTTGCTTACTGCTTTTTTAGTAACAGATGCATATTCTGCAGGTACTTGGATTGTTTTTTTACAAGTATTATCATTTGTATCAAAAGAATAACCAGTAGGACAGCCAGCAGAATCCCAGTTAGAATAAGCATCTGAACTCGCTTGATCAATAGGTGTATCTCCAGCCACCATAGGACCAGTAGAACCATATCCACCGTTTCTTCCACTACCAGTATTACCACCATTATTTGCTCCACTAGCACTACTTCCTGCACCACTACCATTATAATTAGGGTTGTAAACCAGACCTGAATCAGTCCATCTGTAGCCAGGCTTTAAGTTTAAACCACTTCTTTGTAGTACACTAACCGTATTATAAGATGCTGGAACAGCTTTTCTTACATAACCAGCAGGATTTTTTACTACTTGCTTTGTAACTGTTGCATATTCTGCAGGAATTACTCTTTCCGTCACGGTTGCAGGATTCACAATTCTTTGCTTAGTAACCGTTTTGTACTGCGCAGGAATTACTTCTTCTCTATAGCTAGGAGCTGATTGAACAACTTGTCTAGATCCATATTCAGCAGGAATTTGAGTTACTTTAATACATTCATCTCTTCCACTCGTTGAACCAAATTGTCCATCTTTACCACTTAGAGTATAACCAGCTGCACATCCTTTAGAGATTTGCTTTGTAACAGTTGTATATTCTGCAGGTACTTCTACTAAACACCATACTAAGCAGTCATTTGGATCAGCTGATAAACAATTCTTATCAGCTTGACGCTTCACCCACTTTGTAGTAGAAGGCTTTAATTCTACAGTCTCTGTCACTGACTCATATTCCATTGGAACTCTGTCAATTCTTACAGATGCCGATTTAATTAAGTACGGCATAATAGTACCTACTGTAGCTAATTGTTCTGCGCTACTACCATATGTATTAGAATTAGCAGCACCACCAGCCGTATAATTTACAGCATTTCCAACCCCACCATTACCTGCACCACCTGTTCCGTTACCGCTTCCTGCACCTGCACCACCTGCATCGTTTCCAGCACCATTACCTGATCCACCCCGATTAATTACACCGCTAGAAGGAACTGATTGAGTTGATAAAGCAGAACCAACTGCATCCAAATCAGCAGGATTAAAAGATCCTGGATTACTACCTTTTCCAGTACTTACACCACCAGGGGTTCCTACATATACTTGGTTATCTGTAACTGGAGCATAACTACCAGCTACAGGTACAATTCTAGTACTAGCAGGTTGGACTAAGATCGTTTCCGTATACGTTTCATAAGTAGCAGGAACTGGAATCATTTGCTTACTCTCTGGCTTGATTAAAATTTGTTCTGTAACAGTTTCATAAGTTGGAGGAACTGGAACTAATTCACTTCCAGGCGCTTTGACCATTACTTGGCGAGTAATTGTTTCCGTAGATGGAGCTATTACATCTAGTTTTGTATAAGCTGCTTTAGTCTCTATCTGAGAAGTTGCTAAATCAAATTCATCAGGGATTAAACATTTTGCATAACACTTACCTGGCTCTGTATTTTCAGGTAAATTTTCAGGTTGTGCAAAAGCTGATACAGAAAACACCAAACAAAATAGTAAGGTTAATTGGCATAGCTTGCTCATAAAATTCAATAATTTTTAGGTTTAAGAATAGCTAATCAAATTTAGATTAGCTTGTTTTTTTGTAAATGGGTTATTAATTATAGAAAAATTATAGAAAGTGGTTTGGCAGTAATTTTTAGACTATATAAGATTTGTTGAAGTAACAAAATCTATAGAGGAATAATGACTTAGGAACGATGTAGAAATAAATTGTAAGTTTATTTTTTCATCGTTCCTTAGAGATGCAAATATATTGTAATATTTGAATTTCCGACTCAGATTTATTAAAAAATATGTCGTTGTATTGTTATAAGGAGGTTTTATTCAAAAAAATACCCTGACGATTGCGTTGGAAAACTAACTTCCGAGCGGAGCTTTGCGTGTGGAATGCCCATCCGCTTGCGGTGGGGTGATTTATTATGATAACATTTTAAAACCATACACTTTTTAGAACAGAGAGCAGAGAAGCGAGACACGATCCGTTTAAAAACTACGATCATTCATTGTTTGTAAACGAAGTCTATCTCTGTTCTCGCTTCT
>CAYOBX010000185.1:0-2405 GCA_964402245.1 uncultured Saprospiraceae bacterium
TAAAAGAAAGCCATATACGAACGACGTTCTTGTTCGTTTTCAGATCAATGAGTTATATATTATAAAAATGACTTTTCGTTCGCCCTGACCTATTTTATTTAATCTATTGATAATCAATAAACTAAATTTTTACTACCAATTTCTTCGTGAATAATGCTATTAAATCTTAAAAACCTTAACAGATTTTAACAGACTACTGTGGTTTTTTGCTGTGACGAGGAAGGAGATAAATACGTCAAAAGGCCGTAGTTAATTAAAAAGAATCAACTTCTCATAAAGATTTGGTTTTTTGGGGTTTTTTAGCTCTTTCAAGTACGTCTTGGAAGGGCTTTTTTAATAGATATCTAATTATTAATCACCACAAACTTTCTACTTACCATCTGATTTTGCTCATTAGTAATAGCTAAAAGATAACTACCATTAGCTAATTTAGGTAAACGTTTTATATGCATTCCTTCTGGTAGATTTTCCTTAAATAAGGTATGGATATAGGCTCCTGAAGTAGCATGAAATAAGCTTCCTGTAAGCCGTTCCGCTTGATTTAATTCAATGGAAACAGTTCCATTTTGTAAGATTGGATTCGGTTGTACCTGAACATTGACATTAGGAAGTGTTGGGATATACGAAGAAGTAAGGGATGCATTACGCTGCACGATACCTGATCTTGAATTATTACCTTTAAAGGTCGACCAAAGGACTTTTTCTGGCTGGTAGGGCTGGTCCATAGGAAATACATTTATATAGATAGAGTCACTTTTTGCCCCAAAATTCAGACTATAACTCAAAGCCACTAAATCCATTTTACCATCTCCATTTACATCATCTATTGCTACTCCATTAGATAAGGTCCATCCTTTTGCAGTGATAGGAAACCCCTCTAATTCTCCGGAACCATCCATTTTGAAGGCATGAATAAAGCCATTTCCATTAGCGTCAATCATATTACTCCCAAATATTACTTCAAAATCTGGTTCATCATCTATATTAGCAATACTAATAATACCTGCTTCTAAACCTCCAAAGTTTTCTATTGGGAATCCTGAATTTAATTTTCCTGCATCATTCCAAGAATAAAGCATTGATTTATTGACAGAATCATCATTGACTGGTCGACCCATAAAAATTTCAAAGACTCCATCTCTTTCTATAACAGTAGGAGAACAAAAAGACCAAGTTCTTTCAGGAACAACAAAAGGCCAAGTTTTATAGGGACTTCCATCAAATTGACGAATATAGTATTCTGGTCGGTCGCCATGAGTGGCACCAACAATCTCTAGTGTTCCATCCTGATTTAAATCCACTAAAATAGGAGATTGAAAACTGAACCAGGTATCAGGGTCTTCCACTGGCCAGCCTGGTTTTAATTCTCCTTTTAAATCATATAAATACATTGTCCTAGAAGAACACACTAATAGCTCCACTGCTCCATCATTGTCGACATCCCCTACCGAGGGAGTAACCGCAGGAGAGCGAGGAATAGGAACTGGCCAATCATCGCTGAAAGACTCCCCATTCATTTTTCGAATATGAATTTGTCCTAGTGTGCTACTTATTCTTTCCAGAAAAATAACTTCTTTGATTCCATCCTTGTCTATATCAGATAGGGTAGGAGCCGTTATAATCCAACTGTTGTCAAAAGTCTTAGGCCATCCTTCTACGTCGTTTCCAGTAATGTCTACTACGTAAACACTACCATCTTCCCCTTGCCCTCCAGTAACTTGTACTATTTCTACTTGTCCATCATTATCTAAATCTGCTATTGAAGGAGGGTATAAACCAATCCCAATCAAAGGTTTTTCCCACAATAAGGTACCATTACTATAGGCAAATAAGGATCTATTGGCAGCAAAGAGGATATCCGATATACCATCTCCATCAATATCTTCAAGCGTAACATTTCTAAAGTTTTTAAAATTAGAATTAGCTAGAAATGCTTTAGGATACCCTTCTACTTGTTGCATTACCTTGGTACCTCTAGATGTGGCAGGCAAATTAGAAATTGACTTCACCGTATAGGTATAATCTTCAGAGACGCTGCCAATAAATTGGGCAGGTAATCGATTGTAAAAGGAAAGGAATAAAAAAAAGAAGGTAATGGTATATTTCATAATGGTACTTTGTATTATCGAAAGAATAGCTCACCATACTTTAGACTATACTAATTTAGACTAAACTATTCCTTTGCTGATACAAAAGTCCTAAAAAGATTAAAGATATTTATTGTAAAGATGGGAAAAAAACTGTCCTGTTTTGATCAAAAGGGGGATAGAAGCAGTAACACAGAATTTATTCTGTAAGCCGTACCACGGAATTTATTCCGTTATTGTACAGAATAAATTCTGTGTTACTGTTGTACAGAATAAATTCTGTGTTACTGTTGTACAGAATAAATTCTGTGTTACTGT
>CAYOBX010000185.1:2505-10242 GCA_964402245.1 uncultured Saprospiraceae bacterium
TTGTACAGAATAAATTCTGTGTTACTGTTGTACAGAATAAATTCTGTGTTACTGTTGTACAGAATAAATTCTGTGTTATTAAAAAACAAAATTATCTTGTAACTGTCGGAGGCGTTCTAAGAAAAATGGCCTTCTTCTTCTAGAAATATCCACTTTCTTACCATCTTCCATGACTAAGAAACCACCATCATTTCTAACGTAAGTTTTGATATAATTAAGGTTGACCAAATGACTTTGATGCACTTTAAAGAAATTGAAAGGAGTCAATAGATCATCAAAGTGTCGCAAGGTTTTAGCAGCAGTTAGGCGTCTCCCATCTTTTAGCCAAAAGTGGGTCATATTATCGTCTGCCTCTAATCTGATTATCTCATCAATAGGTACAAATTGTACTTCTTTCATAGACGAAATGCCAATCTTTTTAAAAGGATTCGGATTATAGTGGCTTTTAAAAACGTCAATTCGCTCTCTAGTTTGGCGTTGCTTACCTTCAGGAATACGCTCAATAGCCTTCACTAGTTCATCTGGATCAATTGGTTTGGTAATGTATCCAATGCTACTATATTGACAAGCTTTAATCGCAAAATCATTATAGGCGGTTACAAATATAATTTCAAAATCTACTTCTTTTAATTGATCTATTAGTTGGAATACTAAGCCATCTGGTAAGTTAATGTCAAGAAAAGCGACATCAGGTTTTATATTAGCACTATTTAATAATTTTACCCCTGTTTCAATATTTTCAGCAGTACCAATCACTTCCACACCTGCACAATTAGCAGTTAAGAGGTTTGTTAGATTACTAATACCTGCAGCTTCATCATCTATAATTACTGCTTTAATTGGAGCATCCTTTTTCATAGTATGTTAAATTGTTTATAATAGCTAAAAGTAAGAATAGGCAAAACCGAATAAATACTACAAAGATATTTAAGATTTTGCTTAGTTACAGACAAACCTTATTGACTGTATTGTAAAGTAGGATTGATGTGAAGGAAAATGGGAAGAAGACTCCCTATGGGTACGAAAGTAAGTGAAACCAATAAAATAAAATAATAATCTATATAGTTTTTTTCTTTTTTTTAAAAAAATGAGCGATAGTGGTTACTCTATCGCTCATAGGGATTAACAAAGTATTTTGTTTTCATAGATTATGAGGGGAGGACAATTAAATTTAAATAGGGTTTATTAGATTATAAACCCTATTTATTTGGTGATTAAAGGTAAGAAATTATTTATAAAATTTCAATTTAAGTAACGACAAAAAAATAACTCCACCATTTGGACGGCTTCTTTTGCCCTCAGCAGCCCATCCGCTTTGCGGTTCACAAAGGGTGTTTGCTCCTCTTAAAAAATACTTCCGTAGCCCTGCTATGCAAGGATTTTTTAAGAAAAACGGAGACCAAGATAATCTCGCCCAAATAACGGATTTATTCTTTTATCGTTCCTAAGGATATATTAATTTATGACTTATATTTTATTCTAATTCTAAAGGCTTTCTAGTATCTGGAATTCTACTTTTAACCGCTCTATCTAACAGAGTCACTTTATTATCTTTAAAACAAGGACTAGCAACGGTATACATTTTTGCTGAACCACCATCGAAATAAGTACCTGTTATTTTAGTCATTTGATTGAAAGTAAATGTCCAGTTAACACTACCAGTAATCATACCTCCAAAAGGGGCTTCTTGTCCAGCATCGTGATAGATATCAATATCAAAGCATTCTGATCTAGTAAAAATAATCCATCCATAAGCATCACAAGAATTTAGAGAATAGTTCCGAACAATTTCGCCCTTATCATTAAATAAGACCAGTTCTGTGGAACATTTACCATTATCACTAAAATTTTCTAAGGTTACTCTGACTCGATTTTCTGAAAATAAATTAGGGGATAAGGATTGAAGTTCTTCTAAATTTGGATTGTGATATTGATTGCCTTCTAAGTCAACTACCGTTATATGTTGGTTCTGTTGATAAGCAATTTCTAATTGAGAATAGGTGGATTCGAGAACGCTTGAGTGAGTTGAAGCGTTTTCTTTTACAGAAGAGATAGTTGTCGTAGTGTTGAATAATGGCAATAGCAATGCTAATACCATTCCGAGGGTGCTGGAATGCATAGTGTTTTATTTTTTTATTATTAACTGAATATTGTGGGCGGCAGGTCTCTTTATTTGGAAAAGGGAGCTTACCTTGCGGAAGTGGGATGTGTGTATTAACTGAGTGCTGCGTACGCAGGATAAAGTAGGTCAATAATTATACCAAATATTATAAAAATGTATAATATGTAAAAAATAATGAAAAAAATTACAACGATCTATATTGGACTGGGTACTAATCTTGGTAATCGCTCCTCCAACTTGCATACTTGTACACTTTTTTTAGAAGCCTCAGTAGGTTCTATTACAGCACAATCTTCTATCTATGAAACTAAAGCTTGGGGCGTAGAAGGGCAGCCTGACTTTTTAAATCAAGTAATAGCTATTACTACAGATTTGACACCGCAACAAGTATTACATACCATATTAGCTATAGAAGATGCTATGGGGAGAGTAAGAGAACGAAAATGGTATACTCGATTAATAGATATTGATCTATTGTTATATGGATCAGAGATTATTAAAGAAGCAGATTTGACGGTGCCACATCCTTATATACAAGATCGGAATTTTGTGTTAGCACCATTGGCTGAAATTGCAGGAAAAATGATACATCCAATTTTGAAGAAATCTATAAAGGAATTAGAAAAAGCTTGTCTGGATTCTTTAGAAGTGTGGAGGTATGAATGAGAAATGATGAATGATGAATGATCAATTCTTTGGCGTTGACTTCTTTTGACGTTGACTTTTTAATGAAAGTAGCTTAGACATTCCTGTCTGAGCAGAATGACCTACTCAGGCAAGAATGCCTAAGCTACCTAACTCCTAGTCAATTAAGAAAAATCAGATGCCCCAGGATTCGCATCATTGTATCGCTTAGACACTACTGCCCAATCGATTACATTGAAGAAAGCCTGTACATAATCAGGTCTTCTGTTTTGGTAGTTTAAGTAATAAGCATGTTCCCACACATCTAAACCTAAAACAGGCTTACCATCTTCAGGTACCACATCCATTAAAGGATTATCTTGGTTTGGGGTAGAGCAAACAAATAATTTGTCATCACTATCTACACATAACCACGCCCAACCTGAGCCAAAACGAGTACCAGCAGCTGCAGCGAATTCTTTTTTGAAATTTTCAAAAGAACCGAAATCTCTATCAATTGCTTTTTTGATATTCATTCTGTCTGTAGGTTCTCCACCACCTGTAGGAGACATGCTTGTCCAGAATAAGCTGTGATTATAGAAACCACCACCATTATTTCTTACGCCTCCAGAATGTTGGGAAACGTTTGCTAAAATATCTTCAATACTTTTTCCTTCTAAATCAGTTCCTGCAATAGCAGCATTTAATTTATTAGTATATCCATTATGGTGCTTGCCATGGTGGATTTCCATTGTACGAGCATCAATATGTGGCTCTAATGCATCTTTTGCATAAGGAAGTGCTGGAAGTTCAAATGCCATATTTATAAATTTTACGAGTTTGTATGGAATGGTCCTTAGAAAAAGTTTCTAAGAACTATTTTATTTATAACGCACGCAAATATAAGAAGTTTAATGAAATGAGGCTAGCATCCTTTTTAATTCGTTTATTTTATAGCAGCTCTATCCACAATTTTTTTATGGTGCTCTACTTAGCTCGACTTTAGCCATTAGCTTTTAGCAATTAGCCTCAAAATAGATGCCCACGTTACCTACTGCTTTATTTCTTTACAGACCTTGGAAAATAACAAGTGTAAATTAATAATGGACTAGTTACGTTCCTATTAGAAGCTAATGGCTAAAAGCTGATAGCTAATGGCTAAAGTCAAACTTAGTAACGACAAAACAATAACTTCGGCATTTGGACGGATTCTTTTGCCCTTATTTTCTCTTTGAAATCAGTCTATTTTGATTAAAAATTATATACATTTGATTCATTCTAATTCATTAGAGGTATTCATAAAGAGCAGTTACCAATCAATTTTAAAATGCCAAATACTAACCAAGACTTTGTAAATCTTGGAGATTTCCCAAGTTTGTCAGATCAACTATTATCGGTCAGCCTGTAATGGCTAAAGCCCGACTAAATTATCATTTCAAAACTAAAAGTTATGAGCAGAAAAAAAATAATTCTTCTTTCCTTTCTATCCCTATTTATCCTTATTGGCTTAGCCGCTTTTATTTATGCAAAGCAATATGTTAATTTGGCTTGGAAAAAAAGCGAAATTGACCTATCGACCATTAAATTACCAGAGGGATTTAAAATAGATCTCTTTGCCGAAGATGTAGTAAATGCTCGATCCATTACTCGTTCTCCTGACGGAACAATCTTTGTTGGAACGAGGGGAGAAGGCAGTGTATATGCCTTACGAGATGAAGACGGAGATAATAGAGCAGAAAAAAAATGGGTAATTGCAAAAGACTTGACTATGCCCAATGGGGTGGCGGTGAAGGATGGAGATTTATATGTGGCAGAGTACAATCGTATTTTGCGCTTTGATGATATAGAACAACATTTGGACAATCCACCGGAGCCAGTAGTGATTAATGAAGAGTATCCTTCTAAAAAACATCATGGTTGGAAATTTATAGACTTTGGCCCAGATGGAAAATTGTATGTTCCTGTAGGTGCCCCTTGCAATAATTGTGAATCAGAAGATATTTTTAATACCATCACTCGTATCAATCCAGACGGAAGTGGATTAGAAATTGTTCATCGGGGTATCCGAAATACCGTTGGCTTTACATGGCATCCGAATACCCAAGAATTATGGTTTACAGACAATGGTCGTGATTTAATGGGGAATGATACCCCTGATTGTGAGTTGAATCATGCCCCAAAAGATGGAATGCACTTTGGGTATCCGTATTGTCATCAAGGAGATATAGCAGATCCTGAGTTTGGAGAAAAACATGCCTGTAGTGAATTTACACCACCTGTTGTAAAAATGGGACCACATGTTGCTCCATTAGGTTTAATTTTTTACACAGGTAATCAATTTCCAAAAAACTACAGCAACCAATTACTAATCGCTGAGCATGGATCTTGGAATCGAGCAGACCCCATTGGGTATCAGTTATCTTTAGTGCGCTTTGATGAAGAAGGGCAGGCAAAAGGGAAGACTGCTTTTGCCTCTGGTTGGCTAGAAGATGGAGAGGCATGGGGCAGACCAGTGGATGTAGAGCAAATGCCAGATGGTTCGATTTTATTATCTGATGATTTTGCAGATGTGATATATAGAATTTATTACGAAAATTAGACAAGCATAAATAATGCAAAAAATGATTATCCCTTGTGTTCTTAATGATGGCAAAGGCATCTCGACTTTTTCTACTAAGGAAATAAGCTTACATGGTGACTCCTTACGTATGTTATCTGAACAGCAGAGTTGTATTAATTTTCGATTGCGACATAGTGAATCTAATTACTCGTCAGACTGGCATGTAGCAGGGGATTCTACCTTATTAGTCATCTTGAAAGGTATTGTTCGTATAGAGTTACGTAATGGTGATACAAAAGATTTTTCTGCTGGCGAATTATTTATCGCTAAAGATTTTCTATTACCAGATGTAGTTTTTGATAATGCGATACATGGTCATCGTGCAGAGGTCGTAGGGGATGAAGATATATCTGTTTTGCATTTGAAATTAGAAAGGGCTCCTACTTCTACTTTGGGACTTTAGTAGAACAGAGAGTAGAGAAGTGCGGAACAGAGATAAATACGTTTCCCAATAACGAAATTTCATTGTTTTAAATGGATTTATCTCTAATCTCTGTTCTATTTAAAACAGGTAAAATATAGAAAAACCTTTTACTTTTGTAGCGATTAAAATCAACTGTTCTCTAGAATAAAGAACAGAGATGAGAGAACAGAGATAGATTTCGTTTGAAAACAATGAAACCTCTTCAATTTTTTTAACGAAATCTATCTCTGCTCTCTACTCTCGATTCTATGTTCTGAATAAAATAAAAATATGAAATACAGAAAGGAAAAAGACAGCATTGGCTACATTAAAGTACCAGCAGATAAATATTGGGCAGCACAGACACAGCGATCAACTCAAAATTTTAAGATTGGAGGACAGAAAATGCCGAAGGAAGTAATCCAAGCATTTGCTATTCTGAAGAAAGCAGCCGCAAAAACGAATGAAGAGTTGAAGGTATTATCTAAAGCAAAAGCTAGTTTGATTGGCAAAGTATGTGATGAGATATTAGCTGGTAAACTAGATGACCAATTTCCATTAGTGGTCTGGCAAACAGGATCAGGTACCCAGTCTAATATGAATGTCAATGAAGTGATTGCTAATAGGGGGCACGTAATGAAAGGTGGGAAATTATTGGACGAGAAAAAATCATTACATCCCAATGATGATGTTAACAAATCTCAATCTTCCAATGATACTTTTCCAACGGCTATGCACATAGCTGCCTATAAAATGTTGGTGGAGGTGACGATACCTGGAATGGAGGCATTGAAAAATACTTTGGCAGCCAAATCAAAAGAATTTAAGGATGTCGTAAAAATTGGGCGTACCCACTTTATGGATGCGACCCCTGTTACCATTGGGCAAGAACTATCTGGTTACGTTTCTCAATTAGAGCATGGCATTGCTGCGATCAAAAATACCTTAAAACATTTAGGAGAATTAGCATTGGGGGGTACCGCAGTTGGTACGGGTATGAATACACCCAAAGGCTATGATAAATTAGTAGCTAAACATATTGCTACATTAACTGGACTACCTTTTAAGACTGCAAAAAATAAATTTGAAGCACTAGCTGCGCATGATGCGATTGTAGAATCACATGGTGCTTTGAAAACGGTTGCCGTTTCTTTAATGAAGATTGGGAATGATATTAGAATGTTGGCTTCAGGTCCACGTTCTGGTATTGGAGAATTAATTATTCCTGCGAATGAACCTGGTTCTTCTATTATGCCTGGGAAGGTAAATCCTACTCAATCAGAAGCATTGACAATGGCAATGGCGCAAGTAATGGGGAATGATGTAGCAATCAATATCGGTGGAGCTACGGGACACTTTGAGTTGAATGTCTTCAAGCCAATGATGATTTTTAATTTTTTAATGTCTGCCCAATTGATTGGAGATGCTTGTCATAGTTTCAATACCAATTGTGCCAAAGGGATTCAACCAAATCATAAGCGGATTCAAGAAAATTTAGATAATTCTTTGATGTTGGTTACGGCTTTGAATACCAAGATTGGTTACGATAAGGCCGCAGCGATTGCTAAAAAAGCCTATAAAGAAGATACTACTTTAAAGGCAGCTGCTATTAAATTAGGGTACTTGACGGAAAAGGAATTTGATGCTTGGGTTCGACCTAAGGATATGGTGGGGGGGTTGAAATGATGTTTTTTGATGTTGACGTATTTTAATGATGAATGATGAATGAGAAATGATGAATTCTTTGGCGTTGACTTATTTTAATGATGAATGATGAATGAGAAATGGTGAATTCTTTGGCGTTGACCATTTTTGCCATTGACCATTTTTTTGGTTTTCTGACAAATCCCGTGATTGTAGCAGATCGTCGAAGTTTGTAACTTCGATGCTATACGATTATCACATGGCATTGAGTTCTTTATCTTGAGACTCGGCAACAAGTATGTTTACTATTTTTCTTTAGAGGTA
>CAYOBX010000186.1:0-10241 GCA_964402245.1 uncultured Saprospiraceae bacterium
GGCAAAAGAAGCCGTCCAAATGGTGGAGTTATTTTTTTGTCGTTACTTATTTTAATATTAAAGCTAACAAGCAAAAAAAAAGGTCTATTTCTTATTAATACAAGAAATAGACCTTTTTTTGTTATTTGTTAATCTCATTCAAGTCAAAAGCAAATTTTTTGATAATTTCTAAAGTAGATAAATCGGTATCATAGATAGAATACCAGCCTTGATACTCAAAAGGGGGATCTCCCGTAAAATCATCTCCAGCTTTCCATACTGCTTTAGGTATTCTAGGTCGACCTTCCCCAGACCAAGCCCAAAAATTGCAGCCAGTAATAGACATATTTTGTTGAGCTAACTTCGTAATGAGCGAAAAAATCTCCTGATAATATTGATCTCTGTAAGTAGTAGGGCTGTCTACTTCATAAGATTCTAGATCTCTGGCAATACCGAATTCTTCTAAAACTAAAGGTTTGTTTAGCTTTTTAGCAATTTTTGCATGCTGGATAATATATCTTTTTGCCTTATTAAGGGAAGTCTGAAAAGTCTTTTCAGGTTTTTCTGGTTGATACCAACCCCAGTTTTGTATCCAAATATGCATAGTGGCATAATCAATACTTTTAATTGCGTGTTCCTTTTTAAACTTAGAACTTAGAGGTAAAAACGCATTTCCTTCACTTCCAATGGATACCATATGGTTGGTATCTAAAGATTTGATAAAAATAGCAGTATTCTTAATCCATCTGCGATATTTCCAATTGTTTAAAACGGGTCTTGGTTCATTAGCTAATTGCCAAGAAAAGATAGTTGGGTCTTCTTTATAAGGGATGCCCGATATACTATTTATGCGATTGACAATACGTTGAATATGTGCTTTATATAGTTGTTTTGCTGCTCCATTATTGAAAAATTTAGCAGAATACTTCATATATTTTAGCCATTTGCCATCTTCTGCAGGTGGAGGATAGGGAATGGGCTTCCCTGTGACCCAATTGATGTATTGTGCAAAACCACCTGACCAGGGCCACATATTATTGAGACAAAGGACCGCATGCATTTTTCTTTTTGCTAATTCTACTAATAAAAAATCCAGACCTACCAGTAAAGAGTCATTATACTTTCCTGGGTCAACTTGCAAAGCAGGCACCATACGCCAAGGAGCTGTATCTGGACCTTCGCTGGCAGCCATAATTCGCAAATTATTAACCCCTAATGCTTGTAGGTGATCTAATTCTCTAATTAAACGATCTTTATCAGCACTAGCGATATTCATTCCATACCAGAAATTAGCTCCCATAAAGTAATGAGACTGATCATTTTTAAAAAATTGAGTGCCTTCAACACGAACAAAATCTTGTGACATAGCCAAATATGGGGATAAAAAGACAAAGAGAAAGAGAGAAAGTAAGGAATATGCTCTTTTTAACATTAGTATTTCTATTTTTGCATTGAAGAGAGAAATTGAGAAATAGAGAATCTACACTAATAACATAAAAAAGGGTTTTCTTATAAAAAATAATTGCTTGATAATTATTTATAAAGATGGATTTTGGCAATCGGCAAGCAGTAGCTTTGATATAGTTTTTTAGAGGGAGCCATTTTATTAGGCTTTTTTGAAAAAAAGCCTAATAAAATGGCTCCCTCTAAAGTAATATCGTAAACATACTTGTTGCCCATTAGCCAGAAACTTCTACCAACTCCATTTTTATAAGAAAGCCCTTTAACATAAAATACAATTGTTTAAATATAGCTTACTTTGTTGCTTATTTATGCTAAGCGGTCTTTCAGTAATCGGGCAGGCATCGAAGAACCCTTTCGATCTTACTTACAAAAAGCCGCAAGCAGATACAAAAATAAGAACGAACGTCCTATCAGATAGTCTGCACCAATCTATTCATATAGATTCTACGGCAATGGTCGCTACTTCGCCAGAAGCCTTGCCTTCCCATTTAAATCAATCTGCTCCTACAACTGACCCATCTCGCCCAATAGGAAGTAAGACGAATCCATTTGATATTATACGAGCACCTATAGCGGACTCAGATTCTAAAATTAATGCACCAAAAGTAACACAATCCATTGAAGAGGATATTCAAGAGGAAGATAATTTTTTAAAAGATAGAGGATTTATGTTTTGGGTCTTATTTGGACTTTTATTAGTATTTTCCTCAATATTTGGTGCGGCAAAAGGTATTTTAAACCAAATATCTAGTTCCTTTTTAAATGAAAATTTTCTTCGACAAACACATCGATCTAGTCAAAATAATTTTTCCTCTATATACATCATATTGTACACTTTAGCACTCCTAAATGTAGCTATTTTTATTTATTTACTATGCGATCACTTTGATTGGGAAAGACCTAATTCTATCCTATTCCTACTAAAAATGGCAGGTGTTGTAGGCTTAATTTTTATTGGAAAACACTTATTACTTTCGATAGTTGGATATATCTTTCCTATACAGAAGGAATTAAGCCTTTATAATTTCACCATAATGGTGTTTGGAATTCTCATCGGCTTACTTTTATTACCTATAAATATAGTCATTGCATTTGCACCAATAGCCATTGGTAAAGTAATTGTATATCTGGCACTTGGAGCGATTATTGCAATTTACCTATTTCGAATAATTAGAGGTCTTTCTATCGGAAGTAAGTACTTAGTGTTACATAAGTTTCATTTTTTTATTTATCTTTGCACCGTCGAAATACTACCTGTAATTGTTCTATTAAAGATACTCGATAACTACACTGGAATTTCTTTTATTTGAAAGTATAGCCGAATACGATCAATAAGCATTAATTCTACGAGTATAATTTTTTAAAGGTAGTGGAGTATTTTTCGGCATTTAATGCTCCGAAATGACAATTTAGCATTTTGGGAATTCTAATTCCACAACAATCTTACGTTGCATGTCAGTACAAAGTAAAGCCCAAGAAGTACTTAATTATAAGCCTGTTAAAACCATATTAATTTCTCAACCAAAACCAACACGCTCTCCCTATTTTGAGTTAGAAGAAAAATACAATTTAAAAATAGATTTTAGGCCATTTATTCATGTAGAAGGTTTAGAAATAAAGGAGTTTAGGAAGTTGAGACTCAGGCCAGATGAATTTTCTGCGATCATCTTTAGTAGTAAAAATTCAATAGATCATTTTTTTAGAATATGCGATGACTTGCGTATTAAAATGTCTGGAGAAACTAAATACTTCTGCCTTTCTGAAGCAATCGCTAATTATCTTCAAAAATTTATTGTTTACCGAAAGCGAAAGGTCTTTACTGGTAAAAGAGTCATTGAAGATCTAAAGAATGCTTTAGTAAAACATAAAGACAAGGAAAAGTTTATGTTGCCTTGTTCCAATCTTGGAAGCAAGAAAATCGTTTCCTATCTGACGGAATTAGAGATTGATTACACAGAGGCATTAATGTATCGTACAGTTAGTAGTGACTTATCAGATTTAAGTGATATTACTTATGATGTACTAGTCTTTTTTAGCCCACGTGGAATTGAATCTTTGTATGATAATTTTCCAGATTTCAAACAG
Organism: uncultured Saprospiraceae bacterium; assembly: GCA_964402245.1. Lineage (GTDB taxonomy): Bacteria > Bacteroidota > Bacteroidia > Chitinophagales > Saprospiraceae > JAFMDF01. The sequence continues at coordinate 3,529 of CAYOBX010000186.1, forward strand.
AATGATACTAGATTTGCGGTCTTTGGCACCTCTACTAGTCAGGCTGTAATTGAAAAAGGATTAACAATTAATATCAAAGCTCCGGCACCAGAAACACCGTCTATGACGATGGCTTTGGAAAAATATATTCGACAGGCTAATAAACTGTTGTAAATAAAATAAGAACTATTGTTCTTAAAAATTCGTATGAAATTGTTATTTTCATACGAATTTTTTTATGTCTACTACTTTGCTCGCCGCCTTTGGCGTCTCGTAAGTAAGTTATTTTGGAGGCAAGGATTTATAAAATTGGTTTTGAAAAACCAATTTTATAAATCCTTGCCTCCAAAGTACTATTTGCCGAGCTTTCCCGTCTACCGTCAGTGAAGGCTGAACTCTTTCTGCCTCTGGACAAAAGCTAACACAGTCAACCGTCAACCGAATAAAGTCTAATGACAACAGAAGATTACAAAAAAATAAGTGCATCGCTGCCAAAAGATCCTGGGATTTATAAGTTTATTAATGAAGAGGATACCATCTTATATGTAGGCAAAGCAAAAAATCTAAAGAATAGATTAGCGTCTTATTTTGGCAATAAAAAACATCAAATGAATAAGACCCGTGCATTGGTCAAAAATGCACATCATATCGAATTTACTATAGTAGAGACAGAACAAGATGCTTTATTACTAGAAAATACGCTTATCAAAAAATACCAGCCTCGGTACAATGTGATGCTCAAAGATGGGAAATCTTATTCCTATATCTGTATTAAAAAAGAGCGCTTCCCAAGAGTATTTATGACTCGTCGAATTATTAGAGATGGTTCTACTTATTTCGGTCCGTATGCTTCGAAGACTAGAATCAAGATCATTCTAGAATTAATTAAAACGCTATTTCCGTTGAGGACCTGTACCTTTAATTTAGCAGAAGAACAGATAAAAGCGGGAAAGTTTAAAGTATGTTTAGAATACCACATTCGTAATTGTGAAGGCCCATGCGAAGGTCTTGAAACTGAATCTAATTACAAGGAAAAAATCAGTCAAATAAAAAATATACTCAAAGGAAACTTTGGAGCAGTCAAGCAGCATTTCAAGCAGGTAATGCAAAATCATGCAGAAAATTTAGAATTTGAAAAAGCACAAGCATTAAAAGAAAAACTAACGGCATTTGAAGACTATCAAGGTAAATCTACGGTAGTAAGTACTTCGATTAGAGATATAGATGTGTTCTATATCGCAACAGATGAAACTACTGCTTATGTCAACTTTCTAAAGGTAATCAATGGTGCAATCATGAATACCTATACTTTAGAAATGGTTAAAAACTTAAATGATGACGAAGAGACTTTATTGCGATATGCTATTCTAAGTTTAAGAGAAAAATTTAATAGCATTACTAAAGAAATCGTATTGCCTTATGAGATTGACTTGCCAGGAGAAGATATAACGATTACGATTCCTAAGATTGGAGACAAGAAGAAATTATTGAACCTATCTGAAAAAAATGTAAAATATTTTCTCTTACAATTGAAAAAAGAAGCACTGAATAAAATTAGAAAGCAAACCTCTTCAGAACGGATATTGAGAACCATGCAAGAAGATTTGCAGCTGAAAGAAATTCCAATGCATATTGAATGTTTTGATAATTCTAATTTGCAAGGTTCTTTCCCTGTGTCTTCCTGTGTAGTTTTCAAAAATGCCAAACCCTCTAAGAAGGATTATCGACATTTTAATATTAAAACGGTAGAAGGACCCAATGACTTTGCCTCTATGGAAGAAGTAGTATATAGAAGATATAAACGTTTGGTAGAAGAGCAACAACCTTTACCACAGTTAGTAATTATTGATGGGGGAAAAGGTCAGCTAAGTGCAGCAGTAAAAATTATGAAACAGCTAGGAATAGAGGAGAAGATTGTTGTGATAGGTATTGCCAAGAGACTGGAAGAAATATTTTTTGCAGATGATCCAATTCCTATTTATATCAATAAAAAATCAGAATCTTTAAAGCTAATTCAACAAGCAAGAAATGAAGCCCATCGCTTTGCCATCACCTTTCATCGAAACCAACGCTCTAAAGATTTTACTAGCACAGAATTGACTCAAATACCAGGGATAGGAGATAAGACTGCTGAAAAATTATTAACTTATTTTGGGTCTGTCAAAAAAGTAAAAACTGCTTTAGAGTCGGATTTAATTGATTTAATCGGAAAATCTGCCGCGACTAAAGTCTTATCTTATTTCAAAAATAAAATTCCTTGACCTAATTGCTAATTGCTAATCGTTTTGCCTCATCTCCCATCTGTCGCAATTCAGTCTGATACGCAGCACCTACCTTTTGGACCAAGACATTCCCTTCTTCATCTAAAAAAAGTAAAGTAGGGTAGGCAGCAATTTGATATAACAAGGCTAGATTAGCCCCATTCCCTTTCTCTGCATTTACTTTGAAATTAATAAAGTTGTCATTCATATAGACTGCGAATTCTTCATCTGTAAAGACATCTTCATCCATTAATTTACAAGGTAGACACCAAGTAGTATAGAAATCAACAAATACTAGTTTATTAGAAGTTTTGGCAACTTCCAGTACATCCATTAATTTATCAGAATTGGTAAACTGTACTCCTATTGGTTCTGGTTCTGGATCGGGTTCAGCAACTATTACCTTCGTACTTTTACAAGCAAAAGCAAAAAGGGCGACTATAGCAATTAAAAAAAACTTTTTCATTTTCTTGTAGATTTGATGGAACAAGTATTTCAGTCAGCAAGTTATGCGATTTTCTAAACAGTATTCAGAAAAAGCAAATAAATTTATTTTAATTTTATATTCAAAATTAAAATAAAAAGGAAATTTCGTCACTGAGAATTGAAAAAAACTATTTAATCGTTCTACCTTTAGCAGAACGAGACTTAACACTTACTTTTTTAGATCTTTTAAGATCTACCATTAGAGTTGCTAAAGCACTTTCTGCATTCGTATAAAAGACTTGATCATCATATTTAACTTTGCCTTGTCTATTTTTCCAATCAGTAGCTAGTAAGACATAGTTATTTCCTCGTTTTGGGTTAGGTCCAAAGATTAGGAAACGATCATCCTGATTATCTTCAAAACTGACTGCTAGTTTACCTTTAGGCTGAAATAAGGCTACACCAGGAGTTCCTTTTTTTATGACTATCTTCTCTACTTTTCGACCTTTAACCATTTTAATTTCGCCAGATTCAATTCTAGAACCTCCATTCCTGTATTCTCTGTATAAGGTGATGTCTTTAGACAAATAAAACTGAATTTTCTGCAAATCTGATTCTGTCCAACGATTCTGATCAACTAAACGTTGATTAAAAGAACTTAATGAAGGACTGCAAGCACTACCTAATAACATCACTAGTATTCCAAATAGATAATATGTTTGAATTTTCATTACGTGAATATTAAATGTTTTATAAAACTCTTTTTAGTCTTCTATTTTGAAACCATACAACTTGTAGAATAGAGAAGAAGCGAGAACAGAGATAGAGATAGATTTCGTTTACGAACAATGAATGATCGTAGTTTTTTAAACGGATGGTGTCTCTATTCTCGCTGCTCTGCTCTAAAAAGTGTATGGTTTTAAAGTCTTCTATTAAAAATACTCTTAGCTGATGTATAATTGTCTATTTGCTTAATATTTAACTTAAAATTAAGGCTTGTAAATCAAGCAACTAAAGCACTTTTTTTTATGTAAATTAGACTACTGGACATTTTGAAGAACAGAGAATAGAGAGCAGAGGAAAGAGATGAATTTCGTTTAAAAAATAACGAAATTTCATCGTTTAGTAACGACGAAAGAATCCGTCCAAATGCCGAAGTTATTGTTTTGTCGTTACTTAGTAAAGCCAATAACGGACTAAATTAAAATGCTTATTGAAAATCAGTTGGTTAGGATGGACGTTTACTAAACTTTAGAAGTTTAGTAAACGTAATCGCTATAGTAAGATTTAACCCGTTATTCGCATTAGTAACGAAATTTATCTCTATTCTCTACGCTCGCTTCTCTGTTCTTCAAAATGTCTAGGATTGCAGCTATACGTGAATTGCATTACTATCATTTATTTTTTTCAAAAATACCATGTCACAATTTCTGCAAAATAGAGTATGCTTAAACCTTAATAATTCTACAATTTGCTAACTCTCCCTCGCTATAACATCTTTTAATTTAAACTTAATCGACAACTATCTAATCAAAGCAGGCTTATGAAAAGGAAAATAATATTAACACTCGCCTCCCTAGTAATTATTACTACATACACTTATGCAGTCGTAGTATACTCTACTCCATTAAAAGGACAAGAGCTGGAAATGGGGAATTTGTTGCAATGGGAAACATCCTATGAAGCAAATACAGATATATTTATTGTTGAAAAATCTACAGATGGTATTACTTTTAAGAATATCGGTTCGATTGATGCTTCAGGAGATACTAATGATGAAAAATCTTATCGCTATTTAGATATTAGTTTGGGTATGACGAAGAGTTTTTATCGGTTGAAGGTAGTCGATCAGGATGGTACATCTAGCTATTCGCAAGTAACAACTATTAATAAACTAAAATCGAATCAGTTTTCAGTAGTAGCCTATAGCTCTGCCTTGGCTGATAAATCTTTTGATGTTTCTATTGATGCGCTAACGGAAGGCCAGCTAGAATTTGAATTAGTTAGCTATCAAGGAGATTTAGTTTATACAGATTTTCAATTTTTGTATCCTGGGTTGAATGATTTACAAGTGAGCTTAGAAGATGCAACAGAAGGTATTTATAAAGTAAAACTAAGAGTAGGCGACGAAGAAGAAGTTTTAGTGATCCAAAAAGCAGGCGACGAGTTAAGTGAAAAAGTAAATATGGCATCTACTAAGAAAATTGGTAGACACTAAATATTAGAGGTCAGAATGCTTTACTGTCAGAAGTCAGAACGCTATGCTGTCAGGTCAGATGAAGCATGTTGACTTAGATTTTGCTGTTCTTTTAAAAGACGAACTAGAATAAAATCTACAAGAAAAAAATATTAAACGCAGAGTTGAAAAGTGCCGATTTTATATCGCATTTCATCTCTGCGTTGTTATTTCCCCCACTAAGGCTCAAATAATTGCCGATACAACTCTTCCATCTTTCCAATAGGGACGACCTCTACCTCATACTTGTCCAAAGTCAAACCTTTCAAATTATACTTAGAAATATAGATTTGCTTAAACCCTAGTTTGGCAGCTTCTTGAATCCGTTGATCTATTCGACTTACTGCGCGAATTTCTCCAGATAAACCAACTTCCCCTGCAAAACAAATGGTGCTAGGAATAGCAATGTCTTCTAAGGAAGAAATCAGTGCACTAACAATTGCTAAATCAATGGCAGGATCTACGATTTTGATCCCTCCAGCTAAATTCAAAAAGACATCTTGTTGACCATATTGGAATCCGCAACGCTTTTCTAAGACGGCTAATAGCATACTTAGTCTACGTAGATCAAAACCTGTTGCAGAGCGTTGTGGTGTACCATATACTGCCGTACTTACCAAAGCTTGGGTTTCGATGAGCATAGGGCGCATGCCTTCCATAGTAGCAGCTACGGCACTTCCACTTAAATCTTCTTCATTTTGAGATAAGAGCAATTCGGAAGGATTAGATACTTCTCTCAAACCAGTAGCTTGCATTTCATAAATACCCATTTCATCGGTAGAGCCAAAACGATTCTTTTTGGTTCGTAAAATTCTATAGGTATAATGTTGGTCCCCTTCAAATTGTAGCACCGCATCTACAATATGTTCTAATAATTTAGGTCCAGCTAAAGATCCTTCTTTTGTGATATGCCCGATTAAAAAAACAGGAATATTCGTGTCTTTCGCAAAACGCTGCAACTCCACTGCACAATCTCTCACTTGAGAAATACTACCAGGGGCTGATTCAATATGTGGAGAAGAGAGGGTTTGTATCGAATCAACAATTAATAGGTCCGGTTGGGCTTGTTGAGCTTGAGTCAAAATTTTACCAACATTAGTTTCTGTTAGAATAAAACAGTTATCTTGTCTTTTTCCGATTCTATCTGCCCGCATCTTAATCTGCTCTTCACTTTCTTCTCCAGAAACATATAAAACTTTAGCGGGAATGGAAGTGGCCACTTGCAAGAGTAAAGTAGATTTTCCTATCCCTGGTTGTCCACCTATTAAAATAATAGACCCTTGGACAATCCCACCTCCTAATACCCGATTCAATTCTGAATCTGTAGTGACTAATCGAGGTTTCGTATTAGGTTTTATTTCAGGAAGCGGAATGGGTCTGGCACTAGTCTTATCTTTTGCCCATAGTTTTTTCTTTTCTTCTTGTTTGGTAGGTTTTGTAATGATGTCCTCTTGATAGGTATTCCATTTTTCACAGGATGGACATTTTCCAATCCACTTTGGAGATGTAGCACCGCAATCTCCACAGATAAATATCTTTTTTACTTTAGCCAATGTAGTTTATTTTTAAAGCTGTTTTTTACAAAGATATTAGTTTTTAGTTGGCAGAGCGATTCCTATTAGAATTAGATGTCAAATGAGTGTAAAACAGATCGGAGGCATAATTGAACGCGAAAGATGCAGAGTTAGATTGGTTCTCCGCATCTCTGCACCTCTGCGTTCAATACCCTATTTTGCTTGCAAAATTCCTATTAAACAGCCTCAGGTATTCATTTACATGCCCCCAAGTTGTTATACACTCATGTCAAATGA
>CAYOBX010000187.1:0-6011 GCA_964402245.1 uncultured Saprospiraceae bacterium
AGACTGGAAAAGAATAGAAGAAGATGCTCAAGTTATTGTTTTGTCGTTACTTAGGAATTGTATATCTTTTACTTTGAAACCATACAACTTGTAGAAGCGAGAACAGAGATAGATTTCGTTTACAAACAAGGAATGATCGTAGTTTTTTAAACGGATGGTGTCTCTATTCTCGCTGCTCTGCTCTCTGTTCTAAAAAGTGTATGGTTTTAAAATCTTTTACTAAAAACCAATTTTGAAACCATACAACTTGAAGAATAGAGAGACGAGAACAGAGAATAGAGATTGATTTCGTTTACATACAACGAATTATCGTCGTTTTTGAAACGGATTGTATCTCTATTCTCGCTTCTCTACTCTCTTTTCTAAATATTGTATGGTTTTAAAAAAACCAATTAGTATTTTATTTAATATCAACAAACTTACAAAAAATATGGTAGCCTTAACATTTAAATCAAATTGTATACACCTATGTGTGCTAATTGCTATGCTTTTCGGTCCTACTGTTTATAATTCTGCACATGCTCAAAACCAAGAAAGTCGAAAAGTCATTATTACAACGAAAAAAATCGACGAAAAAGGGAATGAAACCGTTGAAAAAATGGAATTGACAGGAGAAGACGCTTCTGAGGAGGCAATCGAAGCACTAATGAAGCAAGCAAAAAAAGATGGGAAATCTATTGATGTCGAAATGGAATATACTTTTGATAGTGAGGGGAAAGAGATGAAAGAATTACTAAAAGAACATGGTCTAGAAGGAGAAAAAGGAGAGGTGGAAATCGAAATTGAAATAGATGAGGATGGAAATATGAACAAGAAAGTAAAGAAAAAAGAAGTTCGTATTATTAAAACAAATGACGAAGAGGAAATTGATATTAATGCACTTCTCAAAGAACACGATATAACACTCGATTCTAATAGTACTAAAGAGATTCGCATCATTAAAATTAAAGGAGATAAAGACACCGATATAGATGCGCTACTCAAGGAGCATGGTATTGAAAAGTATGGAGAGGATAATCAAGAAGTTCGTATCATTAAGATGAAAGGGGATAAAAAAGCTAAGAAAGGGGCAAAAGTAAAAACAAAGATTATCAAAATGGATGGCGAAAAAATACTTGAAATAGAGGATAGAGGTATGGATGGTGTGCAGATTTTTCAAGACGAAAACGGCCAAAAAACAATTATCAAAAAGAGTTCACATGAAGTAATTGAATGGACAGAAAGAGAAGATGTAGAAGAAAATTTGAAAAAACTGGGTATCACACTCCCAACGCCTTCCGCTCCTATTGCTAATTATGTGAATGCGGTAACTACAAGTGACAAGCTTGTTTTTCTAGCAGGTAAAGGTCCTAAGAAAGAAGATGGTACCTATATAACAGGAAAAGTGGGAAAAGATCTAAGTGTGGAAGAAGGCTATGCCGCAGCTAGAAGGTCTGGTATTATCCAATTGGGTGCATTAAAAGCAGCTATTGGTGATCTAAATAGAGTAAAAAGAATTGTAAAAGTTTTAGGAATGGTCAATACAACTGCCGATTTTACAGATCATCCAGAAGTAATTAATGGTTTCTCTGATCTAATGGTAGAAGTTTTTGGAGAACGAGGTAAGCATGCTAGAGCTGCGGTAGGAATGTATTCTTTACCTAGAAATATTGCCGTAGAGATTGAAATGATTGTGGAGATTGAATAACAAGAAGTCAGAGGTCAGATCGTTCTGCTTAGCTTAGAATACTTTTTGTTTCATCAAGACTTCATCTGCTTCAGAACAATGCATTATCATTTTACTATATAATTCTTTAGGCTCAAATGGCTTCATTACTAAATCAGTAAATTGATAAGTTTCTAATTGGCGGACGATATCCGTTACAGCGGAAGCGGTTACTGCAATTATAGGGATTAAGGAAGCCGTGTCTTCTAATGCCCTTATTTGTTGAGTGGCATCAAATCCATTTAAGACTGGCATTTCTAAATCCATTAGGATAAGGTCATAATTGTTTTGTTTAAATTTATCAACACCTATTTGACCGTTTTCTGCTATATCTACTTTCGTTTTCCATTTTAATAAAATCTTTTTGGTTACTAACTGATTGATTTTATTATCCTCTACTAATAGAACACGAAGATTTTCCAAGTTATCTCTAATAGGCATATAAGGCTTCATCGGTTTTCGTTCGACATCTAACTCTTGTTTAGAAAAATTAACAGTAAAAGAAAAAGTAGAACCTTTTCCTAATTCACTGTTTACACAAATTTTACTTCCCATCTGATGAAGTAAATCCTTAACAATAGACAAGCCTAGTCCTGTTCCCCCGTATTCTCTTGAAAGCGTACTATCAATTTGAGTAAATCGCTCAAAGATGTGATCTAATTTTGAGGAATCTATACCGATTCCTGTATCTTTTATTTCAAAATAGATATCTACACAATTGTCTGTTTCTGAAGTCTGTTTAATAGATAACTCAATTGCTCCCTCAGATGTAAATTTAATAGCATTTTGCAATAAATTATTCAATATCTGTACTAAGCGACCTGCATCTCCAATAAGCTTATTGGAAATATTCATATTGTCATTCCATTGTATGGAAACTGATTTATTTTTAATTAACTGCCTATTTAGAGATACTGTTTTTTTGATACATTCCATTAAATGAAATGGCTCCTTTTTTAACTGAATTCTACCTGCCTCAATTAAGTTGTAATCCAATAAATCATTGACAATACCAACCAAGTTATTAGCAGAAAAAAGAATCGTTTCTATATTTTCTTTTTGTTCAGGTTTTAGATTCTCTCCTAATAATTCATGACCTAAAGCAACGACCGCATTCAAAGGAGTTTTGAGTTCGTGGCTCATAGCAGACATGAAATTAGTTTTCATTTTATTCTGCTGTATTGCTTCATTTTTTGCTTTTTCAAGCATAAAATCAATTTCTTTATGGACAGAGATATTTCTACCAACACATAAAGATTTCATCAATTTTCCTGCCTCATTAAAGATCATTTTAGTTCTTATGCCGAGCCATAGTACTTCTTTAGATTGAGTCTGTACCTGAAGTTGTTGATAAGTTGAACTAATCTTTTTTTGATCTTGTCTTATATAAAATTTCCTTACTGTATCCTGATACTCTGGTACGAGCAAATCAAAAATAGATTTTTTTAGCAATTCTTCTTTTGGATAGCCAAGTGTATCCATTCCTGCTTGATTCATAAAAGTAAGATTCCCAAATCTATCTGTCTCATAAATCATATCTTCTACCTCTTCTACTAAGTTTCTATAGGCTAATTCTCTTTCTGCTATGGTGGCCGTTAATTTCTTTTGTCGTGTAATTAATTTTTCACTTTTTTCCTCTGCTAATTCTTTTCCAAATATAAACTGTCGAACAATTACATAGAGAAATATTAAAGGCACCCCAATTCTTAAAGGTAACATCAATAATCTATTCAATCCTTTTTGCTCATTCATTCCATATAATGGTATCTCTAAATAAGTAGTTGTATTTAATAAGAGAATCATGCCTAGAGAAAGAATAGTATAGAACAATCCCCAATTCTTTCCCAATATAAAGCTCGCTGATAAAATAACAATCAAATACCATAACACCGGACCCAATCCTTCTGGAATTCCAACTACCATATGAATATGTGCAGAGCACATAAATGCAGCAAATAGAAATATTTTAGCAGGAGTATATACTGATTTAGTATATTTTATAATGAAAGGAGTGCTTAGATTAATCAACCAAAAAACTACAATTGCAGAAAAAGCATAAGGAGATATTAGAAAAATGGTGTACGAGACGAGACTAGTAAATACCAAAAATAGCATACATAACTGTAAGACAAAACGTACCTTAATTTTTTCTGTATGGCTATCTATTTTTTGCATAATATCTTGCAAAAAATAAATTGTTATTTTTCGTAAAAATAAGTAGACGCCGATTATATGTTGTATAGGCATTTCGTTCTTGAGATTTTCTATAGTACAGCTATTGTAAACTGTTATTAGACTATGATAAAATTATTATAAATAGTCTTTCTATAAAACAAATAGGTGGGAGGTTCTACTGATGAAACCGTTAATTTTAAGTATGAATTCAATAGAATAGGTAGGTAATCTCCAAAAAACATGCCTTTTTCTAAATGGTAATTGTTTAACATAACATAGTCGCTACTATGACAAAAAAATCAAGATCAAAGATAATCAGTACAAAATAAATAATAGATAATAGACATATTTAGTAAATGTTTTTTTTGCGGTGTTATATATTATTGTTAGGTTATAATTAAAAATTAATTGATATATCTCCGTTTTCTTAATAAATTATAGATCCACCCAAATAATATTAAAAAAATTATAGGAAAGCCGATATTAATCAATTGCCACTTCGTTTTTTCTTGCTCTGCTTTCACGTGATCTAATAAGCGCAATTTCACTTCTTTAGATCGAGCAGCGATCACTCCTTCTTCATCAATAAGGTATTCAATTGCATTAATTAAGAAGTCTTTATTGGCAAATTGAAATTTTTCATAGCGATTATATCCTAGTGGTCCAAAGTTATTGGTAGCTGGGTCGGCAGGATTTCTGATGATATCACCATCTGCTACCACAAGCATTTTCGTAGGTGTACTAAGGGTTTTAAATTCTTGTCCTACCTGCTTCCATGCGTCCAATACATTAGGTGTAGCTCTATTTTTATAATGAGCTGTAAACTCTCCTTCTAATAATACAGCCAATGGTAACTTGCCTTTATTAAATTGTTTTGGATCTGGCTTATATTTGAGTATCTCAAAATTCAACCGCATTGGAAAGTATTGCAGGCGGCTATTCACCGATGTCTCCATCAAGAAGGTTTTCTTGATAGGCGACTTCGTCCTTAATGTGTCTATTGTATTAGCGAATAATAAATTCACTAAGCCTAGGCTCTTGGTTATAGGATGATCTTGATTAGGAGTTGCTATTAAATGATAAAACCAAGGAACTAAAACTGGTGTCCCTCTTTCATCAACTACTTGTGGAATTCTGGAATTTTTTAAATCTAATGCCAAGTTCGTATTTATCCTAGCTCCATAGTTAAACAGAATATCTTCTAAATTTAGAATATCATCTGTATAAGGTATCGGTACATATTGATTCGCAGCACGAAGAGAATCTAAATGTACATTCAAGGCATCTATTAACCACATTACCTTCCCTCCATTCATCACATATTGATCTATCTTAAATTTGTCTTTTTCGCTAAAAGGCGTTCTAGGTTTTGCTACAATTAATACTTCTATCTCTGGATGAACATGCACTACACTATCCAAATGTAGAAATCCTATATCATAATAGGGTAATAAGGTTTCTGAAATATCTCGTACTTCAATAGGTAATAATTCTTTATGGCCTGTCGTAAAAGCAATAGCAGGTTTACGAGTAATTTGCAGCTTTTGTATGGCATTGGCTAATTTATATTCCAATAATCCAATTGAATTATTCAAGGCTACTTCTGAAGGAACACCTGGCACATCTTCTCCTAAAATATCTACTGGTAAACTTCTACCCTTATAATGTACAATGGCGTACGGATAAATTAACACTTGCTTCCGTTCATCGTTTCCTTCTATCAATAAATTCTTGGCCCGAATACCATCTTTTTTTAATTGCGTTCTTCTTGCATTTATTTCTTCTGTAGTTCCTCTAGAAGGGTCTTCAAATTCATATTCAATATACCCTGACACAGATCGAAAGTCATTTAAAATATCCGTAGTTGCTTTTTGTAATCGCTTAAAGCCTGCTGGAAATTCGCCATCTAATAATACTTGTACATACACTACTTCATCCAATTTTTCCAATAATCGTTCCGTAGGCTGGGTAATGGTAAATCGTTTTTCTTCTGTCAAATCAAAATAAGAAGAAACATTGCAACTTAACACGTTTAAGCAAATTGCAATACCAATAACTAGTAGAAGATTTAAGAGTGATTTTGTCAAGAGTAGTTGTTTTATTAGAATAGAGTACTTTTATCTCGGTACTC
>CAYOBX010000187.1:6111-10216 GCA_964402245.1 uncultured Saprospiraceae bacterium
CTTTTACCATTTCCGACTTTCCAAAGACACTTGGCAGCCCATTAAAAACACCCCCATTAAAGAAAAGAAATAAACAATATCCCTAGTATCTAGGACACCTCGACTGATAGAAGCATAGTGATAATCAATGCCTATCATTTGCACGATGTCATCTGTTTTGCCTAAAAAAAGAGGTAGCTGACTTATTAAATCAAAACCCCAATAAAAAATAAAACAGAAAAACACCGCTGCTAAAAATGCGACTATTTGATTTTTAGTCAGGGAGGAAGCCAATAAACCAATCGCCACAAAAGCGCCTCCTAATAAAAACAAGCCAATATAGGACCCTATAATCGCTCCTGAATCTAAATTTCCTTTAGGCGCTCCTAATTCATGAATGGTATAATAATAAAGCAAGGTTGGTAGTAAAGCAAATAATACTAAAGTCCAGCAAGCTAAAAATTTGCCAACCACAATTTCCCAATCTTTTAATGGTCGGGTTACTAGTAACTCAATTGTTCCTGTTTGTTGCTCTTCTGCAAAAGAACGCATGGTAATCGCTGGAATCAAAAACATAAATATAAATGGAGCTATTTCAAATAATTGATCAAGCGTTGCATATTTATATTCCAGTAGACTATATTCTGGAAATACCCATAACATTAATCCCGTGAACAACAGAAACACCCCTATCACTATATAGCCAATGAGAGAACTAAAAAAAGAATTTATTTCCTTATAAAAAATACTAATCATTTGTTTGAGAAATTACATTTGTAACTAGCTTAGGAAACATCCTATTTACTTTAAACGCACTTCATGTCGATCATCATATAATAGTAGCGTTTTAAACAAACCCTTTTCTGCTTTTTGAGCGCCTAAGCTTTTTAGTGCTTGCACTAATTCCGGTTCATCCTGAATCCATTCTAGTACATTATTATAAGTAAAGTCCGTAACGACACCTGTTTCAAATCGAAGAATTTTTTCTTTTACAACAGGAATATCCCGTTCTAAAACAGCCGTACGATAAGGGCGTTGTGTAAAAGGATTATAAGCAGAAAATGGAATCTTCTTCTTCACTATATCATTATAAAAATAGTAACAAATATTCCCTCGCACTTCCATTTTTGCAAAGGTCTGCAATCCTTTGGTTGGTTTATTAATAGGTACTTGAACATAAGGAATTCCTTTTATACTAATCCCCCATATACTATCTAGCTTCAAATAGGTATCCTCTGCTTCAATACGAATATATTCTACTTTAATTTCTTCGGTCTGTGGGTTATGGAAATAGGCCGCTTTAATTTCGTTCCCGTTGTAGCTTGGTTGATTACTTTGAAATTCTTCATAGGTTAGAAAGACTCCGCTTTGAAATTTAAAAGTTTGTGTCAATATGGGTTGTGCTGTAACAATTAGGGTTTGGAATAAAATTAGCACAGTAAATAAAATTTTATAATTCATTGCGATTATGAAAGTTGTTGTTGGTTTGATGTAGAGCCGTAGCATGCTACGTCTATATGGCAGACGTAGCATGCTACGTCTCTACCTAGTTAATTCTTGGAAAACATCCTCCACAGAATGTGTTTCTTTTTTCAGTTCTAATAAAGTCAATTTTTGCTGTACCGCAAAATCAAAAATAGCTGCTCGAATATCTTGATTATCTGCGGTTGTTAATTTCCAACGATTATCACCTAAAGACTCCACAGCAACCACTTTTGGAATTTTGGCTACTTGTTCTTTAGAAATAGTTTGTGCCAATTCAATAGTAATACTAGAAGCTCCATTCATTCTGTCTTGCAAAGTATGGATACTATCATTCGCCACTAATACTCCATTATTAATGATCAATACTCGATCACAAACTGCCTGCACTTCTTGCATTATATGCGTAGAGAAGATAAGCGTTTTTTCTTGTCCTAATTGCTTAATCAAACTTCTAATTTCAGCCAACTGGTTCGGGTCTAAACCTGTAGTAGGTTCGTCTAAAATCAAAACTTCTGGATCATGCAATAAAGCTTGAGCTAAGCCTACTCTTTGTCGGTAGCCTTTTGACAAAGCACCTATGATTTTATTTTGTTCTCGACCAAGCCCCGTTTGCTCAATCATCTCTGCCACTCTTTGCTTTTTGTTTTTGATTTTGTGTAAACCCGCCACAAAAGACAAATATTCTTTGACATATAACTCTTTGTATAAAGGATTATGCTCTGGCAAATAACCAATCTTAGCTCGTACTTCCAATGGATGGGTGCGAACATCATATCCACATACGCTTGCCTCTCCACTAGTTGGTGGAATAAAACAAGTAAGGATTTTCATAGTAGTAGTTTTCCCTGCCCCATTTGGACCAAGAAAACCTAATACTTCTCCTTTCTTGGCTTCAAAGCTAATAGTATCTATTGCTTTTTGTGCGCCATATATTTTAGTAAGTCCTTGAACGACTACGGACATATATTTTATTTATTGGATACTTTACTATAAAAAGTATTGCCTAAAAATCAAGTTATCAAATTGAAGAATACCATTTGTTAAAGGTAGCTTCTAATAATCGGCAAGCAGTAGCTTTGATATAGTTTTTAGAGGTAGTCAACATACTTGTTGCCGAGTCTCAAATTAAAGAACCTTAGCTTGATGGATATGGTTTGTAACTTCGACTACTACATCATAACGTCAATAAAGCCCCATTGATTATCCCTGTAAAGTTAAGAATAGTCAAAGGTAAAAAAAAGGACCTATTAATACATTGCAATCGCAATAGTTGCCATACTGATTTTGACATCAGGTGCTTCCAATAATTGTAGGGCACAAGCTTCCATGGTAGCTCCTGTTGTCAAAACATCATCGACCAATAAAATATGTTTGCCTATTATTGCCTCTTTTTGCTTTAATTGGAATACAGATAATACATTTTCTAAGCGTTCAACTATATTTTTTCCTACTTGAGTAGGCGTATATATTGGCCTTTCCAAAATTCCTTCCATATAGGGAATATTCAACACTTCAGAAAGCCCTATAGCGAATTGAGTACTTTGATTATAGCCTCTTTGACGTTCTCGCTTTGGATGTAATGGCACAGGAATAATTAAATCAATGGTTGAAAAGAACGGCTGCTCTTTTAATAATTGACCATACCATCTACCTAATTGAACACCAACCATCGGTCGATCTCCATATTTCAACAGATGCAATAGTTTTTGCACTTTACTAGTTTTTGAAAAATAATAAAGTGCTACGCCAGTTTCTAGTCGTATCCTCCCCATAAATCGATCTGTAAATTCATTTTCTTGATGTAAATGGAGGTTGGTAGGGAGCAATTTAGTCTGACAAGTAAGACAGAATGGTTGATTAGTAGATCGTTGATTACGGCGGCATAATAAACAAAGAAGCGGAAAGAATAAAGACAAGAAGTCATTCCACCAAGGATTTTTCATACCTTGAGTATTTTAAGCTGTCTAAAAAGATATTTCTCAAGCACTAGCGACAACATAATTGAACGCAAAGATGCAAAGTTATAGGTGTTCTCCGCATCTTTGCGTCTCTGCGTTTAATACCATATTTTGCTTGCAAAATCTCTTTAGAGAATCTGTAGCGGTTAGAAAATTTAATTTAAATTTTGAATAAAGGTAGGAAAAACAAGCAACTAATTGGCAAAAAAAGAGAGGTAGTGTAAAACACTACCTCAGCCCTAACCAAATAAAACCAAATTATTATTTATTCTTAAACTCATCTAAAAATTAGATAAATTGCATTGTCTACTGCAAATTTAAACCAAAAAAAGGGTATTTAATAATTGAAGAGTTTCATAAAGACTATGAATATATCCGTATGAAGAGATAGTCATTTTAAATATTTCTACTAAAAATTGTTTTTCATTTTATTTCAGAATTTTATTTTGGATCATTTTTTTTTGCAAAACAATATTAAAAAATAAAAAAACGGTATTTTTTTCTGAAATTGGGTTTTTTATTTAGAACGCCTCAAATACTACGTTTTTTTTAAGCTCAGCAAGCAAAAAAACTGTTTAAACAAGCGAAATTTCGCTAGTTTTTATATCAGAGTGTATAACAACAATTTGGGGCATGTAAATGAATACCTGAGGCTGTTTAATAGGAATTTTGCAAGCAAAATA
>CAYOBX010000188.1:0-10211 GCA_964402245.1 uncultured Saprospiraceae bacterium
CAACAACCCAAAACGCGTGAGCGGTAGTAGGGAAGCGAGCTTGCCTGCCGAAGCTTTTGCGAAGGTAGGGAACGAGCTGTCTGAAACGTAGTGGAAGACCGAAACGAATGTGGAGTCCCGAATGACGCGACCCAAAGGGGCACGCCCCAGCCATCATTATCATTCGTCTGGCAAGCGAAAAAATAAAAAATAATATCATGAAAAATATAATCTTAATATTAGTAGCAAGTTTAGTTTTTGTTCAAATCAATTTTGCACAAGAATGCTTTGCAGAAGAAAGGCCATCAGTCACCTTCATTCTAGGAGAAGACGAAAAAGAGTCAGATAAATTCTACGCCCTGGCAAAAGAATATTACCTGACTAATACAAATGAGCGCACAGATTATTTTGTAGATACATGTCGATCATTATATTCGGTAAGAAATTATTTGCAAATGAATTTTAAAGGCAATACTTGGGGGAAGGTGAACCTTGTCTTGCATAGTAACCAATGGACGGGAATGTCGATTCCTGTAATACCCAATGGAGATCGCACAAGTGTTGAATCTGTATTTGCTAGCATCCAAAATGAGTCATTCTTGCCGTTGGAAGATGAGGTTGTAAGCCAAGATACAGAATTGAATTTTGTGTCTTGCGGTCTAGGAAAGAATAAGGATTTACTTTATGCTTTGCAATTGGCATTTGGAGGATTCGATGATCAAAAACCAAATATTAATTCTTCTGAAGACTTTGTCTATTTCGGATACAATGAGCGCCAACAGGTAGTAACTAGAAATCTAACTCCATATTATGCTTTTTATCGAACGGCGTACAAGCCAGCTGACTTGCACATCCAAAGACAATTTCAAAATAGATATCCAAATGTTCCAATAGATTGGATGACAGCGATGCAAGCTAGAAATACGAACTCAGAAGTAGATGTATTTCATACAAAGTTTAATGTGCCTATTGAATGGAACGTGAAATTGGATGTTCCAGCCGAAAGAGTAGAAATTGAATCTAAATATGATGAAATAGATTTCGTGCGTGCGCAGGATGACCTGATGGAGGTGCTAGAAAAATTTGATATACCTATCGAAAAATTTAGATGGCAAATGTCTATAACAGAGCAAGAAGGGAAGGCAGAGGTCAAAATAAAAGGAAAGTCAACTGTATTGTGCGTGTTGTCAGAAAGTTAATAGAAGTACCCAGATTTTTGATTGCTATCTCTCGATGGAAATTTGGTATCTATCAAATTTCCTGAGAGAGAATATTAAAAATAAAATATGAATATAGAACTACAATTTTTCAACCATTTAAAAATTATAATTATGAAAAATGTAAAGAATTTATTTGTTGCACTTTTAGTGCTCTGTACTAGTTTGTTTACACTCTTTGCACAAGAGGTAAAGTTTAATCCAGGAGATGCGGTGTTTATCTGCGCTTACAATGGATTAAATTTACGCGAAGATGCTACGACCAAATCCAATGTAATATTGAAATTGGATCATGCTGAAATGGTAACTGTATTAGAAGTATCTGAGGAGACTCTCGAAATCGAACATAGAAAAAGTAAGTGGTTAAAGGTAGACGCGAATGGAGATATAGGTTTTCTATTTGGAGGCTATCTGACCAAATTTGAGCCCATGTATTTAGATGCTGCTTCCTTCGAATGTCAAACAGATTTATATTACCTGGATTGGGTGATGGATGTGCTTGGTGATACGCCTGTCGACAAGTTGAATAAATCGACTGCTTACAATAAAGCGTATACACCGACATTAATAGAAACAACAAGCTATACTAGTTATCAGAATGGCTCTGCATTTTACAATCGAGTGGGGCCGAATACGGACAGCTACTTTTTTGAAAGCGTATCACTGGATTATAATGATGTACTTAATTTTATGGAGTATATGGTGGCCTGTCAAAATAGATTTTGCCATTCGAATAGTCAAGCTTTGTTCCGCCCAATAAAAGATCTTTATGGAGATTTGGTCCGAGTAGACTGTACTATGCCACTTGAAATTTCTGCTCAACAAAGAGGTGCGAAAATGATTGTGAAAATGGAGACTTGTTTGTAGGGCATTAACGACTTATGTGTTCTTATGTGGTTCAAAAAAGAAACCACATAAGACACATGAGATCACATAAGAATAGATGATTTAAACGGTACACAATCCAAATTCTATTATCTTTACCAACAAAGAATAAATACTATTGCGCCAAATCGTACTTCTTTCCATACTGTTAATCTGCTCTTACACAAATGTAAGCGCACAGCAGTATAATTTCATCAAGTACAACGTGCAAGAAGGACTGCCCCAGTCCCAAGTCTACGACCTATACCAAGATAGCAAATCCTACTTATGGATGGCGACCCAAGGAGGTGGTGTCTGCGCTTTTGATGGTGTTGCTTTCAATACGCTGACGATGAAGGACGGCTTGCCCTCCAACTATGTGCACACCATCTATGAGGACAAAGACAATGCAATCTGGTTTGGCACAAAAAAAGGTTTGGCCAAATATAGCCAACAAAAAATCAGCTATGGAAAACCAGAAGAAAGAATAATCTATGCCATAGCCCCACAAACAGATAGTACTCTTTGGTTAGGTACGGATAAGGGACTTTATACATTTCATAAAAGAACCAAGCGATACCAAAAACATAGAATCAATTCAAAATTGAATGTCGCTAGAATAAATGATATACTACCAATCAAAAACGAACTTTGGGTAGCCAGCACTCGAGGCCTATTTATTTTGGATGAAGACAAGGTAGAAATAATAAATACACAATCAGGTTTGTTGAGTGATGATGTGAAAGATTTAGAATTAGATAAAAAAGGACAAGTATGGGTGGCTCAGTTTGCGGGAGGGCTGAGTCGGGTTACTGCCAGAAGTAAGAAAGTGCAGAAGTCTTATAGCAACTTTAATCTACGAATGGCACAACATGTTTTTTTAGGAAAACAGAATCAAGTTTGGGTCAGCACACAGGACAATGGAATTCAAATATTAAATTCAAAAGAAGAAACCTGGGAGAATATTTCAGAGCAGGTGGGGCTAGCACACAATAATGTCCAATCCGTATTGTCGGACCACTGGGGGAATATTTGGATCGCTACTTCTGGTGGTGGTGTCAATAAATTTTTAGGCCAATACTTTACTCACTTCAATAGTAACACTGGACTGAATGGAAATAGAATTTATGCAGTGGCAGAAGATAGCACAGGAGCCATCTGGTTGTCTGTAGACGATAAGGGAGTGAGTGTAATTGACTCTACGGGTATCCGTACGGATATCGATGAGGCATATATTAATAGAAAGTGTAATCACATCATGGAAGACAGCCAGCACAGAATGTGGATGAGTACTGCAGGCGGAGGGCTAGTGATGAAAGATAGTGCGGAGTATTGGGTGTTTAACGAACTAGATGGTCTGCCTAGCAATTGGATTATGGCCACTATTCAAGACACGTTAGGATTCATTTGGGTGGGTACCTACGCCAATGGTTTAGCGCGTCTTGTCTCGGTTGACTCTTTAGGGATAAAGGTAGAGTTGTATGGTACGAATGCAGGACTACCAGATCCTTTTATAACGGTCTTAGCCAAAGATAGATTGGGTAAAATTTGGTACGGTACCAAGAAAGGCGGAATTGGATATATCGACGGCTTTAATATTGTTAGTGCAAAAGAAAATAATGGCTTGCCCAATGTCGCAGTGCGATCGATAGATTTTGACGCATCGAATCAGGTTTGGCTAGGAACTGCAGGGCGCGGCTTGTATCAAAGCTCGAGTATTGAATCTCCATTGCAATTTAAAAAATGGAAAACTGAAAAGGCCTTGACAAGCGATAATGTCTACCAATTAATTTTTGACCAAGAAGAAAATCTTTGGGTGGGTTCAGAATTGGGAATCGATAAAATAGAATTTGATAATAATGAATTTAAGGCATTGCAACACTTTGGAAAGAATGAAGGCTTTATTGGTATAGAAACCTGCCATAATGCTGCGGCCCTAGATAGTGATGGTAATCTCTGGTTCGGCACACTCAACGGATTGAGTAAGCATAAACCTGGAAAAACCCAACTCAAAGTAGCGCCTCCCAAAATCCACTTCACGGAAGTAAGTTTGATGTATAAACCCATCTCGGAAACGGAATACGCAAAGT
This sequence comes from uncultured Saprospiraceae bacterium, assembly GCA_964402245.1. Classification (GTDB taxonomy): domain Bacteria; phylum Bacteroidota; class Bacteroidia; order Chitinophagales; family Saprospiraceae; genus JAFMDF01. The sequence continues at coordinate 4,151 of CAYOBX010000188.1, forward strand.
ATGCCACTGCTGGAGATTCACTCGCATCGAACACCGTGTTTAAGCATTCTCATAATAATATTGGCTTTGGATTTAGAGCAGTCAATTTGGATTACCCTACAGGCATGTCTTATGTTTGGAAACTAGCAGGATTAGATGAGGATTGGTCGCCAGCTTCAAAATCTGAATCTGTAAACTTTACCAACCTTTCTCCAGGTAAGTATCGATTTATGGCAAAGGCGCTCAATAAAGCAGGTTTAGAAAGTGAATCGATAAGTACGCCTTTTGAAATCAAACCAGCTATCTGGCAGTTACGTTGGTTTCAGGTTGCTGTTCTCGCATTACTCGGGCTCTTAGCATTTTTGTTCTTTAGATATCAAATCAAAAAAGTAAAAAAGAAAGAGGCAGCAAGGCGAGCACAATTAGAGCTAGAAAATGAACTGCTAAACTTAGAGCAAAAGGCACTACAACTACAAATGAACCCACACTTTATATTCAATGCCCTCAATAGCATCCAATCTGTAGTAGTTAATCAAAAAACAGATGTTGCTAGAGATCAGATTCAGAATTTTGCGGGCTTGATGCGGGGTATTTTGAGCAATTCCAAAAAGGCGAATATCACCCTTCAAGAAGAATTTTCAACCATAGATAAATACCTCAAACTGGAACAGTTTTGCCAAGCCAAGCCTTTTGATTTCGAAATACATTTGCCCGAAGGATATGACCCAGATGAAGTAGAAATACCTCCGATGATGATTCAGCCATTTGTTGAAAATGCAGTATTCCATGGTGTGTCTCATCTAAATGAAAAGGGACTCATTAACGTTGTTTTTGAAATTGAGCAAGAGCGCTTATCTTGCATTATAGAAGATAATGGGGTGGGGCGTAAGAAAGCAGCGGAAGTAAATAAGGCACGCAAGGCGGGGCATCAATCTACTGCAATAGCCGTGACGAAGCAACGCCTAGAAAGTTTGCGCCAAAACAAAAATTATACAGCTTTTCAAATTGAGGATGTATTGAATAGCAATGGAGAGGTCAACGGCACTAAAGTTACCTTGCGGATGCCATTGCAGTTAACGTTTTAAGGGTTGACTGAAAACCTATAATAATATGCTTGATTTAAATTTGTATATTTATTTAATCAAATAAGGTTTTTCAATGGATTCAAAAATTACGATAAAATTAAATCCGAAATTAGTAAAAGATGCTAAGCGGTATGCTAAAGAAACAAACACTAGTTTATCTGAGATTATTGAAAACTATCTCATAGCAATTGTTTCTAAAGATTCTAGGAAGAGAAAAATTAACCCAATTGTAAAAAGTTTGACTGGCATTGTAAGCCTAAATGAAGATTTTGAAAAATCTGAATATTTGAGAAAAAAATATAAATAGTAAAGTAAAAAATCACTACTTGAAAAAAATCACAGCAGTAATAATAGATGATATGCCTGACGCGCGCGAAGTACTCTCAGCAGATTTGGCAGCCCACTGTCCAGATGTAGAAATTATTGGAACTGCTGAGTCTGTAGTGACTGGAGCCAAGCTTTTGAGCAATACTAAGCCCGATCTTATATTCTTGGACATATTGATGGGAGATGGCACTGGCTTTGACCTATTAGATATCGTGCCGCATATGGATGCAAAGTTGATTTTTATCACTGCTACGGATGAGTTTGCCATCAAGGCCTTTCGTTTCGCCGCAATAGATTATTTGCTCAAGCCATTAAATACTGCTCAGCTTAAAGACGCGGTACAAAAAGCGAAAGAACAAATTTCCACTTCTCCAGAAAGTATCAACTTACTCAAAGAAACTATCAATAATCCCGAGCAGCTTCCTACGAGGATTTCACTCCACTCACAGGATAAAATTTCCGTAGTCGCTATTGACCAAATAGTGCGTTGCGAGTCGGATGGCAACAATACCCTTTTTATGCTAGAAGGAGGCGAGAAGATTTTTGTCACCAAGACATTGAAGTCATTCGACATTATGCTTTCAGAGCATCGATTCAAACGAGTACATCAATCTCATCTCATCAATATCCATTTTATCCAAGAGTATGTACGCAAAGAAGGTGGATATCTAAAGATGCGTAATGGGGATATCGTTCCCGTTTCTGTACGAAAGAAGGCGGAGGTAATTGAGATGTTGGATAAGATATAGGTTATTTATTTGGGAGTGTCGCCATTGTAGAGACGCGATAAATCGGCGTCTCTACAATCTACCCGCAAGACATACCACTTTCACCTCTCACTTCTACGCGGCTCCGCCTTGTCGAGCTTTGATGCTTTCAGCATGTCGCACATTAATGTGTGATTCCTCTTTTTTCGGGGTCGCGAAACGCATGAAATAAGCGTCCTTTCTTCTCTATCTTCCATCCTATCATTTCTATTAAAAGCACAAATAACCCCTTATTTGTAACAAAGATTGTAACGAATTGCCCCTTATTTGTGTCAAAGCCATTGTAGTCTACCCTATTTTTTAGGAAGCAAGCTGCCTGAATATATCAAATGGGTAGAGGAGGAATATAAACTAGGTCTATGATGAATAAAAAAGTGTATAAATAATCACTCAAACAGAATATCCATTTCTAAATCATTTTGAACCAGCTCCAAAAAATTTGCATTTTTAGTGATTCCATAGCAAGTAATCATTGTCAAGAAGATAGATTTTTTTGTTTTAGTTTCTCTTTTGAAAGCAAGAATTTTATTCCTCAAGTTTTCAGAATATGCCTTACTGATAACAAACTCGTCTATTGAAAATTTTAATTCGCACAAATTAACTACTTGATCTTGCCTGTCAATTACAAGGTCTATTTGTGCTCCTTTTTTTGAGGTTTTACTTCGCCAAGAGTAGACCTTAGAGATTATGCCGCTGATACCTAAGGCTTTTTTGATTTGTGGTACATGCGCAAAACACACTTGTTCAAAACTAAATCCAAGCCAGGCGTTTTGACTCGGATTATTAATCCCATTAATCCAATTTCCTTCGTAATTATCTAAGTTGTTGTCAATAAATTTTAAGTAGAACAAGCTGTAAAAGTCTGATAATTTATATAGCGCACTATTTGATTTTCGAGCGAATTGATTTGTATTTGTGATGAATCCGCTTTCTTCTAGCTCTTCAAGTAATTTAGTTAAGTTGCCACCGGAAGATATGCTTGTGAGTTGAATTAGTTCTTTTCTAGTTAACCCGATTCGTTTAGTGGCTAATGCTTTTATAATTAATTTGTGTTTATCTGAATTTTCGAAAAGAGATTGAAAAATATTGTTGAATTCTTTAGCAAGTAGAGCGTCTTTGCCAAAGCAAAGTTCATCAATGTTTTGAGCAGCGCTTTTATCAGGAGATACAGCATCCAGATAATACGGAATGCCCCCCATGATCATATAGAGTTGCAGTATTTGATATCTATTGAGCAAATTATTTCTAGATTTTAAAAGTAACTCCGTCTCTTGCAGGTTGAAAGGCTTAACTTTAATTCTTTGCGTTACTCTATTATGCAGGCCTCCTCGATTATTTATGAGTTTGTTAATCATCCAAGAAGCTGCCGACCCACAGGTAATCAATATTATATCTTTTCGATTGCTAGCCCAACTGTTCCAAAAATGTTCGAGCGCCATCATAAAGTCAGATCGCTTGGTGTCTAACCAGGGGAGTTCATCGAGAAATATTGTTTTCTTATTTTTGATATCAAGACCTTCTAAATATCTAATTAGTTGCTGAAAAGCGTCAAACCAATTATGAGATGCTTCGAAGTCTGATGAAGTCTGTTTGTTTAAAGCCGCTTTAAAATTAGTTAGCTGCTGTGCTGTAGTAGCATTCGCTAAGCCAGTTAACTGGAAGTCGAAGGAGTATTCGAAAAACTCTCTTACTAGGAATGTTTTACCTACACGTCTTCTGCCATATATGGCTACAAACTCAGACTTTGTACTCTCCTTAATTCTTTGCAGATGATTTATCTCCGTTTTTCTTCCAATTAGCATTTTTACTCCTTTATCAGCCGAATATACTATTTTAGACCCATATTTGGCTGGTTATAGCACTATATAATCAGCCAAATCATATGCATTTGATCCACATTTGGCTGATTAGTGATTCTGCTAAGCATCAATGGTAGCGAAAAATGAGGAATTGCTATTAATAAACTTTCAATTGCCTTATTTTACTTGCATGACTATCCACCCCCGCAAAATGTTTCTATTTGATGGCCTTGGTGCAGTACTGTCTACTTTTATGATAGGCCTAGTCATAGCGCATAATGTAGAGTACTTTGGACTACCTACTAAAGCTGCTTATTTTTTAGCAAGCCTGCCAGTACTGTTTATGATTTTCTCCTTGTATCACTATTTCAAATTTCCGAAAGTATGGCGCCCAAGTTTGAAGCTAATAGCGATAGCTAATTTCCTGTACTGTTTTATTTCTATCGGCGTGATCTTTTACCATTTTGAAAGTATGACAATACTCGGGCTGGTCTATTTTATTGGTGAAATAATGGTGTTAATATTATTGGTGGCTTATGAATTGAGATTGACGAAGAAGAAAGTCTGTTAATTAAACTAGATTACTTTGCAAATCTTTACTAATACAACTTATAAGAAACTTTGAACCCTGCGGCTAAGGCAATAGCATGTCTAGTACCTACGGTTCTATTATTAGCGCCAAAAATTTCATCTACAATATTGAAAAAAAACTGGCCTTCGAGTATTTGGAAAATAGAGTATGTTTACAAGCCTGACTCATATTCATGCATAACAGTCAAACCAAAAATTATTTGATGCTTCTATTTTGAACCCGAGATGAACTCTCAGCCCATCAACGTTTCTGTAAACATCTGCAAAGTCAAAACTATAAGCGATGTTGTTTTCTCGAAAGGTGTCATCAGTAAGTTCATATTTATTGCGGATAGCAAAATGTTCTAGGCCAATGTACGGAATAGGGAAATTAGTGTAGTGGTCTACAAAAAAATATTTCAATGCCATCTTATATTCATGATGGCTTGACTCGGAAGCGAGGTGGCTTGTAAACTTTATGTTTGGATCTAATCCATAGGTAAGTTCGCCATGGAAATTTTTAAGAATACTAAATTCCAAGCCTATTCCTAACGATGGGTAAACGGCTCTATCATCATGGTTGGATTTAGGCCAATTGAAAGGTATTTGTAGTCAGTCTCTTCTTGGGCGGATGCAAAGCTTCCAAAATAGAAGAGGAAGCAAATGAGTATTGTTAGTTTTCTTGGCATGCCTTAGTTTGTTCCAAAACTAACAAATGATTTTAAGTACAATGTCAAACCTGAGTTATTTAACCTTTTTTGAAAAGGATATACGCCGATGTTATCCATTGGCGTAGTGATTTATTTTTTAAAAGCATAACAACACTTGGGCTTGTTTATTTTATAGGAATATTCAGAAGCAGTATAAACTCTTTAAAAACAAGAAATTAAGCATTCTCTTAAAGAAAAAAAATCCGTTTTTTACGTTGGAAATGGGAAAGCGGAGTAATCATAAAACAATTTTAGATGAAAATGCGAAGAAATTCCGTATTCCAATCAAGATTATATTTTCCAGACTTTGACTTCAATTATGAATAGTATCTTCAATCATTCTAGTCTATAGAATTGGGTATTCGTCCAAAGATTCCATATTTAAGCAGCTTTCTTCTTTTCCTTCAAATCATACTCTCTACTAAATGCGATAGCTTGCATTTTAAATCTAGAACTGAGTTTTGTAATCATCTTCTTGCTGATATTTCTTTTATAGTTTAAAATTTCAGTAATAAGTTGTCTTGATACATCTATTTGACGAGCAAGTTCAGCTTTAGATAAATTATTTTCTTCCATCAAGTATTGAAGAATTTCAACAGGATTCATGTCTTCATTATTGCCAATTGATTCTATTATTCTATTGTCATAATCCTCGATTAATAACTCTAATAAATCTAATTCCTCAGCATGTTTAGTAGAATTCTTTATCATGAATTTTTCATAGAGATTGCAGTATTCATTATACTGTCCTATGTTGTGGATTCTTTTATACTTCATTTCAAGCTATTTAAACATATTAACTTTGGAGACATCAATTTTGTCAT
>CAYOBX010000189.1:0-10192 GCA_964402245.1 uncultured Saprospiraceae bacterium
TACATCATGTGGTCAACTCCATAAGTCTGACCTCTGACAGTCCTGTAAGGACGGTCTGACGGCTGACTTTTCTAAGAAACAAAGACTGATTAAAGTTTATAGAAATGAGAAAAATACTCTTTATAGTGCTAGCAGTTTGCTTAACAAATACTGCATTTACCCAAGGGGTAAAATTAGGTTTTAAAACAGGATTAACGGTTTCAAAATTTAATGGTCCATCAGAAGAAAGCAATGGGATGGAAGTAGAATCAAATAACACCACTGGAGGGTTTATGGTAGGTGCTATGTTTGGCTATGGTTTTACGGATTTAAGTGGAATCAAAGTAGAGTTATTATATAATCAAAAAGGAACCCAGTATAACTTTACTGGACCAGGTTTTCAAAATTTGCCTACAGAAACAGGTTCTAATGTACTAATAACAGGGGATCAAAGAATAGATTTAAATATATCTACCGCTTATATAGACATTCCTATACTGGCGTATGGACGATTAGGTAAATTTGAATTTGAAGGAGGAGTAAGTCTAAATTTATTACTCTCTTCCACAGGAAATGGAGAAGTAGAAATAAATGGTGTTACCCCAGCAGGATCTTCTACCGGGACTTTTAATGGTGTATTAGATCATCGTTATGGTCGGGATGACATATCAGGTCGAGTAAGTTTCTTGCCAGAGGATTTAATTACTTTAAACGTTGATGGTCAAATGATCAATGTTCCAAAAATTTTAAATGCTTATTATTTGTTTTCTGATAATCCTCAAAGTCTTTCATCCGATAGAGTATATAATTTTTTAGATATAGGCCTTGTAGGAGGAATCAATTATTTTTGGAATAGTACGCTTTATTTAGGCGCAAGACTTAACTATGGCTTACTAGATGTAACCAATAATGATAGTGGTTACGATATATCAAAAATAAACCGAGCTAACGGTGTGCTCTCTGATAAAGATCAAAATTTTTCAATTCAATTGTCTCTAGGTTTTAGTTTATAAAATGAAGGAATAGGTAATAGGTAATAAGTAATAGGTAATAAGTAGTAGGGAACGAGTAGTGACTTATTACCTATTACCTATTACCTATTACTTACTACCTACTACTTACCACCTACCAATATTCTGATTAATCCATCCTACAAATTAATAGGCATTGATCCAGGTACAAATATACTGGGCTATGCAATTATAGAGGTTCGGAAAAAAAAACTATACCTTATCGAACACGGCCTTGTAAAATTAGGCCATCTCTCCAACCATCAACTCAAGTTAAAAAAAATCTTTGAACGTATTCAGCAATTAATAGAATTGCATGAACCTAAAGAAATGGCAGTAGAAGCACCATTCTTTGGAAAAAATGTGCAATCTATGTTGAAGTTAGGTCGTGCACAAGGAGTAGTTATTGCTGCAGCTATGACGAAAGATGTAGAAGTTTCGGAATATGCACCAAAGCGTATCAAACAATCCGTTACAGGCAGTGGAAATGCATCTAAGGAACAAGTAGCGGCAATGATTGAGAAAATACTAAATACAAAAATCAAACAATCTACATTTGATTCAACAGATGCTATTGCTGCTGCTATTTGTCATTATTATCAATCTAATAGCGTTTTAGGAAAAATCACCAAAAAAGGCGGTTGGAAAGGCTTTATTAAAGATAATCCAGATCGAGTGAAGTAATAGCAGAATGCTTTTGTGGGAACAGTTTTGCTTGGATATAGCTAATGTTTTTACAAGTATTTCTATGTACACGTGATTTTATCCCTGTTTACCTCTGCGAGAACTCCGAGTAACTCCCCTAATTACAAGGTTATTCCACAAAAATTCAGAGGGCAAAGCCGTAAGTATTTTACCCTAGAAAATGCTGAGCCTTCTAGATTACACTACTGGACATTTTGAAGAATAGAGAACAGAGAAGCGAGAGGAGAGATAGCTTTCGTTTAAAAGACAATGGAATTTCGTTACTTTTTAAACGAAATCTATCTCTTTTCTCTGCTCTCGCTTCTCTGTTCTTCAAAATGTCCAGTAGTCTACTTCTAGATTAATTAATTTTTATTATATACTGATAACCAATAAGTTAGATGCGAGAAGAAAAAAGATTTTTTTTTTGAACTTTGAATACAGAATGTTATATTCGTTCACGAGAAGGGGTGTATATTGTTGTAGATTAATTAATCAATTGACTATCAGTTGATTGTGTATTTATTTACTTAATGCAAGTAAATAAGTAATTTTTCTTAAACTATATATTAAATAATTAGTATTGGGTTAATTCCATGAGGATTAAATAAATAGTAATTACTTTTTAACAAAATATAAGTCATAACATTATGGTAATTCAATTAGACCTATTAGGAAGTATCTTTCTTCCATGAATTTCCGTAAATCTTCATAAATAGCGACAAAAAAGTAGCACTCTATATAATACAACATACTTATAGTACTCATTTGAACTGCACAACTTTCAGAAATTATTGTACTCAACAATAAGCAGCACTAATAATATACCTAAAAGATGTAACCTAGATAGCATACTATGTACTATACTATCTTAATTTCAAATCTTTTAAAGGGCAAACCCAATCAAATCAAGTACCACATTAAAATTTATTCTCTTTATATGCACATATAAAAAGATAAAAGTCATTGAGGACACTTATTTAGTAACATCTAAATTAAATTTATGAAGCGATTAATTTACCCTCCTCCCATTAGGGAGTTATTCTTAGTATTATCCCTACTACTAGTGGGTAATCAACTCATATTTGCTGAGGGATCGAAAGATTTTTGGGATTATGAAGGATTCCGCCTATTCTACTTGATTGCACCAGCTGCAAATGGTTCGGTTACAAACGAACAGCAAATGAAAGTATATGGAGCAGCAGGAGAATTTATTAACGTAGGTTCTAGTCATGTCAATATTCAAGGAGGATTCATCTCAGTGTTTCGTCCCGATGGAACATTACATTCAACCTTTGATGGAAACGATGGTTCTGCAATTATAAATAATGACGTAGAAGAGTTAGCTGGTCCAACAGGTGGAGGCACAACTAATGGAACAGGATATAACCCTGGAGCGATCCAAGTACAAGCAGGAGAAGAAGGGGTCTGGACTGTTGTATTCGATTATCCGCCAGAAAATTACACATCTGCAAATTTCCAAAATTTGATGAATGGCGAATCTTGGACTAGAGCGGCTAATCAACCAGTAACAGGTCGTGTAGCCCTAGCATGGGATATAACAATTAGTCAAGGTGCTGCAGGAAATATGGGGGGTACCTTTGTAGAAGGTAGGGTTTATTCAAACGAATATATCTCTATTGTTAGTCAAAATGGAAATGCTACATCCCCTACATTTTTCGTTTTGACAAGATCTGGATTCCTTTATCAAATAGATTTTATGGATGCAGATCCTTGGGGTTTTCCTCTGTTTTCTAATTCAAGAGGAATAGTAAGAGGAGACTTGACTGCAACTAATCAATCTTTTGATAGAGCAGATTATGAGCGGTCCGCAGATATTTCTACTTGGGAAGAAGGACTTAATTATTTATATCATCCTCAAGCAGAGGATTTTGGTTTGCTATCGAATAACAAAATATTTTTTAATCCTCCTGATTCTAACATGCCTAATACGGCTACAGTGACGGATATTGTTAATGGCAATAACACGCATACCACTTGGCTTTTTACAGAAGTAGCCTCTCAGAATATTGGGGAAAATCCATTTGGATTTACTGGCGATGTGCCAGAAGATGGTACCTGTGATCCAGATTTAACAATGCAGGAAGGAGAAGGCGGTAGCTTTGTTTATACTTCCCAAGTTGGTGGAGTAGGGCAGTTGAGGTTGGATTTGGATAATAATGGTTCTTTTGATGATCCTATTGATAGAGTCATCGAATCAGAAGCGGTCCTTGGAGAAGGTAATACTATTTTCTGGGATGGTCGAGATGGATTAGGTAATGTTATACCTGCTAATCCAAATTTTGAATTTAATTTTGATCTAAGAGTCAGAGGTGGAGAAATTCACATTTTAATGGATGATGTAGAAAATAATCTCGGCGGCGTTGAATTTACACGTCTAAATGGGGTAAATAGTCCGAGTAATATTTATTTCTATGATCATTCTCAAATTCCATTGGGGGATATAAGTGGTGGTGGTACTGTAGGAAATGCCTTACCTACTACAGAATTATATACCTATGGAAATGGTTTGGGTAATGATCAATTATTAGATTTCTACACATTTGTGGATGCTAATAATTTTGGTTCAGGTGCAATAGCTATCGCTGTCGAAACGGATTGTAGTGCACCTATAATGGATAATGATGGTGATGGAATTGCCGACGAAGATGACCTTGATGATGATAATGATGGTATCTCTGATGCAGTTGAAATAGCAACAGCATCAAATAATGGAGATACAGATAATGATGGAGTTCCAGATTTTCTGGATTTAGATTCTGATAATGATGGTATTTTCGATGTAATTGAGGCTGGTCATGGACAAGTAGATGCAAATGGTGATGGTGTTATTGATGGGAATAATTTTGGTGCAAATGGTTTACACAATCCATTGGCTAGTTCCGCAGATGATTTAAATGCAGTGATTAATTATACACCAGCTGATACAGACGGCGATGGAGTTGCTGATTGGCACGATTTAGATTCAGATAATGACGGCATTTTTGATGTGAGAGAAAATCAAAACCTCGATCAAGATAATGATGGTATTATTGGTTCAGGTAGTCCTGTCGTTAATGCTAATGGTATTGCTACTGCAAGTGCAAATGGTGCTGGAATTACTATTAACCCAAATGTAGTCAATACGGACGGTACTGGTGGTCCAGATTATAGAGATTTAGATAGTGACGGAGACGGTCGACTAGATGCTGCTGAAGCAGGTATTGCAGATGGAGATGGAGATGGTATATTAGGTACAGGAACACCAACTGTCAATATTAATGGTGTGCCTTCCGAAACAGATAGCAATGGTAATATAATTACAGCAGTATCTAATGTGCCAGATTCAAATAATGATGGAGTAGCGGATTTTCAAGAAGTATTTGTAGCCCCACCACCACCTCCAGTTTTCACTTGTGATGCTACTACAACGCCTACTTTATCTTCAACAACTGGAGGCGCTGGCGCCTATTGTGCTGGTGGTACTGCTTCCCTTTCTGTTTCTGGAACTACAGGATTTACAGGACCTGTTAACTTTGTATGGACTGGGCCAAATGGCTTTTCAGAATCAGGACGATTACTAAACGCTAATACAGTTTATGCAATAACGGTAAGTAATCTAAGCCCAAATAGCGCAGGTACTTATTCATTAGTTGTAACAACTGATGAAGGTTGTGTATCCGCTCCTGCTAATATAACAATCAGCGTTGATCAAGGACCAAGTGCAAGTATTCAAAATAATACATCAGGTACTATTTGTAGCGGGGGGGCTGCTAGTTTAAGTGCCTCTCCAACAGGAGCAGGAATCACTTACGAATGGTTTAGAGATGGTATATCACAAGGAACAACGAATGATCCTAACTTCTCTGCTTCTACTTCAGGTAGCTATACGGTAATTGCCTCTCAAGGTGGTTGTGCAGGTCCTTCTTCCTCAGCAGTGGCAGTTGCTATTGCAGGCGCAGGTCCAAATGCAAGTATACAAGCATCAGGATCAGGAGTTGCATGTGCTGGAGAAACAGTACAATTAAGTGCCTCTCCAACAGGAGCAGGGATTACTTACGAATGGTTTAGAGATGGTATATCACAAGGAACAACAACTGATCCTACTTTCAATACTACAAGTTCAGGTAGCTATACAGTAATTGCCTCAGAAGGAGGTTGTCCTGGAGCATCGTCTCAAGCGGTTGCAGTAACTGTAAATGCAGCAGGACCAAATGCTGCTATCTCCTCTAATGCTTCTGGAGATTTATGTTCAGGAGAGGTCGTAACTTTCTCTGTTTCTCCAACAGGTCCAGGGATTACTTATGAATGGTTTAAAGATGGTGTATCGCAAGGTACAACAGGTGAACCTTCTTTTTCAATTGGTTCAGTATCTAGCGCAAGCTCAGGTGTTTATTCAGTAGTAGCTTCTCAAAATGGTTGCCCAGGTGCATCTTCTGCATTGATAACTATTAATGTATCTACTTCCAATCAAATACAAAGTACTGTAATTATAGATAATCCAGTTCTATGTGAAGGAATGGATTTTGAAATAAATGCGAGTCCAGTTATTGATGGTGCATTCTATACTTGGTTCCTTGATGGCGCATCATTTGCAAGTGGCTTCGAACCTTTCATTATTGTTAGAGATGTGACAATTGCTAATACAGGTAGTTACTCTGTTCAAGTGAGCCAAGAAGGTTGTACAAGTGTAGAATCTAGTTCTGTAGCAGTAAATGTATTCCCTTCAGTAACGGCTTCCTTATCAGCTAATGGTTCAAGTATATGTGAAGGAGAAAGTCTGACCTTAACAGCTGCAGCTTCCGTTGCAGGTGTGACTTATGATTGGTTTAGAGATGGAGTTTTATTCACATCTACTACCAATCCAAGCTTACAAGTGAATACTTCTGGTACATATACAGTGGTGCCAAGACAAGACATTTGTGAAGGGCCAGCTTCTAATCCAGTGGCTATAGAGGTTACCGATACACCAGCAGGAGGAACTATCTCAGCAGGAAATACTAGTCTTTGTCCTGGAGAATCGGTTGATCTAAATGCTTCTGATTTAGGACCAGGGGTTACTTATAATTGGTTTATCAATGGTAACTTAGTAAGTACTTCTTTAGATCCTTCTTACGCTGCAAGTGGAGGACCTACCTCGGCAGGTACCTATACAATGATACCTTCAATAGGTATTTGTGAAGGACCAACTTCTAATGCAGTTGTAATTAGTATTGGTGAAGATGTATCTATTCCGACTATAGCAGCAGATAGAAGTAGTTTATGTCCAGGAGAAAACTTGACACTAACTGTTTCAGGAGTTGGTGGTAGTCCAAATTATGAATGGTTTAGAGATGGAGTTTCTATAGGAACTACTTCTGATCCATTTTTCCCAACTTCAGGTACTGGCTCTTATACAGTAGCAGTGACTAATGCACAATGTGGTGGAGGAACTTCTAGTGCTATAGTTGTTACAGAAACTATGCTTCCTAATACAGGAGCAATAGTAGCCGATAATAATAGTCTTTGTCCAGATGAAACTGTAAATATTACAACAACAGATTTAGGAGAAGGTATAACCTATAGCTGGTTTAGAGATGGGCAATTAGTAACGACTACCACAATACCTGCTTTATCAACAGCAGCGGTTGCGGGTAGTTATACAATGGTGCCTTCTGCTGGAGGATGTATAGGTCTTAGTTCTAATGCAGTAGCTATTACTGTTGGGGATAATGTAGAAACACCTACACTATCAGCAGATAGAACGAATCTATGTCCTGGTGAAGGCTTAACATTATCAGTTTCTGGAGTTGGTGGTAGTCCTAATTATGAGTGGTTTAGAGATGGGGTTTCTATAGGAGCTACTTCTGATGCCTTCTTCCCAGTCCCTGATGCTACTGCTGGTACGTATACCGTAGCGGTAACTGATGCACAATGTGGAGGAGGAACTTCTAATATGGTAGTAGTCACAGAAAGTGCTGCTCCAGAAGCTGGTGTTATTATGACAGAAGATGCGGATTTATGTGAAGGAGATAATTTAAATCTTACAGCAACAGATCTTGGCGCAGGTGTAAGTTACAACTGGTTTAGAGATGGAGCACTAGTTAGTACTACAGATGTACCTAGCTTTTCGATAGCAGGTGCAGCAGGTAGTTATACAATGATTCCTTCTATCAATACTTGTGATGGACCAGAATCTTCAGCTATAGCTGTAACCGTTTCAGCAGCAGCAGCAACACCAACTATTACCGCTAATAATACAGACTTATGTCCAGGCGAAGGAGTTGTATTAACTGCTAACGGTGTTGGTGGTCCAGCAACTTACGAATGGTTTTTAGAGGGAGCATCTATTGAAATTACAGATGAACCAATATTAACTTTAGAAAATGCAAGTGCTGGAAACTATACAGTGACCGCTTCTGGTGGTGATTGTGGAGGAGGTACTTCTGAACCATTCCTAATAAATGTAGCACCGATTCCAGATGAATCGGCAATAATTATGGAAATTCCTGCAGTTGGTTGCGGGGTTACTTCAACCACTCTAGAAGCCAATACACCAGCATTTGGTACAGGTACATGGTCTAGTTCAAATCCTAATGTAATATTTTCTGATCCTAATAGTGCTACTACAAGTGTTTCAGGAATAACAAGTAGCAGTACCATAACATGGTCTTTGAGTAATGAGTGTGGAGAATATGCTTCTGATGCACTAATGATTGATGTAGAAGACGGAATGGCTACTGCTGTAGATGATAACTTCATAGTAGAATTCAATAGAACCTTAGATAATGGTAATATCATGATGAATGATGTAGCGGATGCAGATAGTGATATTACTATTATTAGTCAACCAATGAACGGTACCGCCACTGTTGTAGGAGGTATGCTTCAGTATGTTCCAAATCAAAATTTCTTTGGAACAGATGTAATAGAGTATCAAATTTGTAGCAATATTTGTCCTGTTCAAGTATGTGATCAAGCATTTGCTAATATCAATGTAGAAGACAATCCAGAGTGTTTTATACCAGATGTTATCACACCCAATAATGATGGATTTAATGATTCTTTCAGAGTACCATGTGCAGCATCTAATGATATAGGATTAAAAATATTCAATCGTTGGGGAGATGAAGTTTTTGAGACGGATAGATATGCAAATGATTGGGCAGGAACACATGATGGGGAACCATTACCTCCTGGTCCATATTACTACATTCTAACTGAACCAAACACGAATGGCGAAAAACGAACAGGATGTATCTCTATATCTAGATAATTTTGATTAGTTAGCTTTAGTAAATAATGTGGACTAATTATTTATGTGACTAGCCAATTCATTAACTGACTAAAAAAAGCTATCTATGCTTAGTTAGTAGATGAATTAGTTAGGCTCTAAAAATTAATAAAATTAAAATGAAGAAAATATTATACACTGCGTTCCTGTTGTTTTTTGGGTTGGTTGGAATAGCTCAGAATGATGTTCAGTATACGCATCACTTATTTAATAGGCTGGCATATAATCCAGCTTATGCAGGCAGTCTTTGTGCCCCTGCACTTAATGGTGTATATAGAAACCAGTGGACGGGTTTGGATAAAGCTCCCGAAACAGGTAGGGTAGAATTTCACACTCCATTTGGTGGTGGCAGAAGTGGTTTTGGGGTAGGGCTTACCTACGATAAAGCAGCCATTTTTAGAAATACTTATGTAGACCTTAATTATTCTTATCGATTTAATGTTTCTGATGAAGGAAAATTAGCGATAGGAATTAAAGGTCAATTTGATAACGGTCGAGCAGATTGGCAAAATACAAATCCTTTAGATGTAGGAGATCAATTTTTGGCAGCAGGCGAACGTTCCTCTACGGAATTTAATGTAGGACTTGGCTTATATTATACTCAGAATGATTTTTATTTAGGCCTTTCCGCACCTCAATTGTTGGAATCTACTTTCTTTGAGCAAGTAGGTATATCAGGTGATGGGGCAGATTTTCGTACTTACTACTTAATGGGTGGTTTTGTTACGGACATAGGACAAAATGTAAAATTAGTACCGGGCTTCTTAGTGAGTTATAATAATAATGCGCCTTTTGAATTGGATTTGAATGCCAACTTAGTCTTTATGGAAAAGTTATGGGTGGGGCTTAATTATAGAGTAGGAGATTCTATTGATGGATTGATTCAATATCAATTATCGGATAGATTGAGAGCAGGTATCTCTTATGATTTTACAACGACTATGTTGAATACAGTGTCCAATGGTTCAGTAGAGGTAATGGCCAATTATATATTTGGAAATTGTAATCAAGAGGTCAGTAATTTACGATTCTTTTAATGACAATAAATGCGAATCGCTAATTGCTTTTAACCCTTCCCGACCCTCCCTTAAAAGGAAGGGAGATGTCGTTGATTGAAAATTTCGTTTGGAATAAGATTTCAAAACGTAATTCTAAAACAAAGACGTCTCTCCCTCTTTGTAAAGAAGGGGGTCGGGGGGAGTTCAACTGGCGACTCCTAAATCAAAGATATTTATAAATCATGATA
>CAYOBX010000190.1:0-10161 GCA_964402245.1 uncultured Saprospiraceae bacterium
ACCAGAACCAACACCAGAACCAACACCAGAACCAACACCAGAACCAACACCAGAACCAACACCAGAAGTAGTAATTAATGATATTACAGTAAATGAAGAAGAAGGAGTTGCAGAATTAATGATCTGTATAGAAGCAGTATCAGAGGAGCTAGTAACGGTAAGATATACTACTTTAGATGATACAGCGCTTGAAAGTTCTGATTATCAATCACAAGACGGTGTTGCAGTTATCGAAGCAGGCGATCTATGTACAAAAGTAAGTTTTCCAATTGTTGATGATGAAATAGAAGAAGCTACAGAAAAATTTGTAGTGAACTTAAGTGCGCCATCAAGTGCAACAATAGCAGATGAGCAAGGCATGGTAACAATCTTAGATACGGATAGGCCAGTAGTTCTTCCAGCAGTCACTATTAATGATGTTACTGTCAATGAAGAGGAAGGAGTTGCCGAATTAATGATCTGTATAGAAACAGCATCAGCCGAATTAGTAACAGTAAGGTACATAACAGCAAATGACTCGGCAGTTGATGGAGAAGATTACCAATCGCAAGATGGCGTTGCAATAATCGAAGCGGGCGATTTATGCACAAAAGTAAGTTTCCCAATTCTTGATGATGCAATAGAAGAAGCTACAGAAAAATTCTTAGTGATTTTAGGTGCGCCATCCAATGCAACAATAGCAGATGAAGAAGGGATGGTAACAATTTTAGATACGGATGCCCCTACATGTGATACTAAAGGAGGTAGCATATCAGGTGGTCCCTTTGAATTCTGTGTAGGCGATGGAATAGCTGATAATATTGGAGTAGGTATTATCAGAACTAGTGGCAATGCTGGTGCTTATACCCAATGGGTAATAACAGATGCAACAGCAACGACAATCTTAGGTTTACCAAATAGCCCATCAGATGTTGATTTTGATGGAGCAGGAACAGGCGAATGTTTGCTATGGTATTTGAGCCACGATGGTTCTTTAATAGGTGCAGCAGTAGGTGCGTCCATAACAGATTTAGAAGGATGCTTTAGCTTGTCAAATTCTATTACTGTAAATCGAATAGAATGCAGTGAGCTAACATTAAGCATTAGCGATGTGGTAGTTAATGAAGAAGATGGAAGTGCTATTTTAGAAATTTGTTTAGACCAACCAACTACTGAATTTGTATACGTTAGATATACAACTTCTGATGATTCTGGGATTGAGAATCGAGATTATAAAGGTCAATCTAGTTATGCTTTTATTGTAGAAGGCGATCAATGTTCGACGATTGAATTGGATATAATCAATGATGATATAGAAGAAAATGATGAGCTATTTGTAGTTACTTTATCTACTCCGTTTAATGCCGTTATTGCAGATGGTGAAGGTACTGTAACAATTATAGATAGAGATGCACCAGTGGTAATGATTCCAGATCCACAATTGGCAATCGATGATATAGTAGTATTTGAAGATGAGGGAGTTGCTGTATTAACAATCTGTTCAGATACAGTATCTACTTTACCTGTTATGGTTTCCTATAGTACAAAAAATGAAACTGCAGATGCAGGAGATGATTACCAAGAGATAGCAGGGGTTGGTACAATTCCAGCAGGAATGAATTGCCTGGAAGTTGAATTGCCAATTATTGATGATAAAGAAGATGAAAGGGATGAAGTATTTGTTGTTGAATTAAGTGCCCCGACAAACGCTACTATAGCAGATGCTTTTGGAACAGTAACTATTTTAGATAATGATGAAGCAATTGTTATAGAGCCAATTGATTTACCTTTATTAACGATTACAGATGTTACCGTTAATGAGAATGAAGGTTTTGCACATTTACAAATTTGTTTAGACCAGCCAGCTATTCAAGCAGTAACAGTAGATTGTATCACAGTAGATGGTACAGCGGTAGAAGGAATAGATTATTTACAAACAATAGATGTAGCGATCATTCCAGTAGGACAAACTTGTACACAAACTTCTTTTAGAATATTGGATGATTCCAATGCAGAAGATACAGAGGAGTATACTGTAAATTTAAGTAACGCTTCTAATGCAATCATAGCAGATGCCCAAGGTACTATAACTATTTTAGATAATGATGAAATCGAAAGAATAGAATGTCCTGAAACAGGAGTATCTTCAGAAGATGGAAATATTATTATATCAGGATTGGATGCACCAATAGAAATAGTACAAGTTTTTAATACTTCTTTTGAAGTTGTTTTCCAATGTATGAATAATTGTGAAGCAACAGAGATTGTGGAAAACTTACCAGTTGGTGAATATAGAGTAAGAATCAATAGTTACAACAATACTTGGGATTTAATTTGTACAGAAGAAATAGATATTATAATGCTTGAAGATAATAGACCACCGGCTCCATTAACTTGTGCAGGGAATATTACAAATGGTGGCAGAATTACTGGAGAAGAATCTTTTTGTGGCACTTTTAATCCGACATTAATTACTAGTGATATTGATCCTGCTGGTGGTGCTGCTTCAAGAGATATTGAATACCTATGGTTGGCTTCTACAGTAGATTGCCCTAGTGAAGTCGAAGATCAAATACCAGGTGCAACAGACGCCACGTATGATCCAGGACCAATTACACAGACTACTTACTTTGTAAGATGTTCTAGAAGATTAGGTTGTACGGTTTGGGTAGAAAGTAACTGTATTGTGAAAGATGTGTTTTGCCCAGATGGTAGTATACCTGAAGGAGATGAAAACAGTACACCGCCAGTTGACGGAAATACAGTAGAAGCTTGTGGTGATGTAACTATTACTTATGGAAATGGTCAGATTGAAATGACAGGTAAGGATTATGAAAACTATTACTTCAAAGTAAATGCGATAGATCAAAATTGGGCAGTAGTTTTAGGTTGCTCTGCTGACTGTGGTTATACGCAAACTGCTACAGACTTAACAGATGGTCGTTACTTAGTTTCTATTTATGATGTTAACTGGAATGAACTATGTCAAGTAGAAGTAGCTTTAACTAGTAGTTTGACTGATAATGCAGCAAGCAGTCGGAATAGAGTAAGTACAAGTAGCACAGATTTAAAAAGGACTAATCAAGAAGGGAAGACTTTTACAGAGAATAAAAGAACAGTAATAAAAGGAACTACACAAGCAAACTTCAATCAAGCACAAACGGCTGATATTAGTTTCTATCCTAATCCAGTAAGAGATGTCTTAACTGTTAACCTATCTACACTTGCGGGTCAAGAAGGTAAAGCATACTTAAGTAATCAAATGGGACAGGTAGTAAAGACACTAGACTTAGGAGTGATTGATGCAAGCCCTATACAGATACAAATGGGATTATTATCTAATGGATTATACCACTTAACAATTGTTGCAGAAGGACAATTAGTGGCTACAGAAAAGATAATGGTACAGCCGTATTAAAATAATTCCCCTCATTCTTTCCCTAAAAATTGACCTCGTCATTCTATATGACGGGGTCATTTTTTTTGCTTTAATTCTATTGGAAAAATGTCACATATAAATATAAAATACACTTTTATCTTTATAATCATATTGTAGGATTTTTATAGTAGAATGGACGGATCCTGTTAATTACTATACCAAGAAGACTTTTATTTTGGTGGGCAATAGAGCTGTTATTGTATTTGATTTTTCATTTTAAATAAATCTATTCGTGGTAGAATAGTTCGGTCATAATGTACTTATCCTACAAAAATTAGCATGTTTATATTGCAGAAATTAAAAATATTATAGCAGTGACAAGGCTAAAATTCATTTAGAGTGCTTTATTATTTATTGATTGTCAAATTAAATAAATATAATTTGACATTATTTAATTAGATTGTTTTTTTCTAATCTCAAGTATTTTATTCCTTTGAAACTGGCGGACAAATTTTTATAGAATAAGAAAAAACAAATAATAAATTAATTGCATTTGAAATGTTTGTAATTTGAATAATTTTAAGAAAATGGTAGTTTTTTTGAGCATGATTTTTGCCCTAATTTTACTATAAAAAGATATAGAAATATTTTTTCGATTTGCCCTTCTATATTGTACTCTAAATATTTCTTCCTTTTACCTCACCTCTCGCTTCCTCCTTATTCTCCCTTTTTTATTAGACTTGTTACCCTTTAATAAGCAGCAATCTGAAAATGTCTATTTCCGAAGCAGCCCATCCGCAAGCGGTTCACTGCACTAAAATGATTCCCCGAATCATTTTAGCTTGTTCCTCTTTAAAAAATAAGTCCGTAGCTGGGCTATGCACTGATTTTTTAAAGAAAACTATCGAAAAAATCCATCATTCATATAGCCACTTCTTAAAGAGTAACAAATATATTAAACAAATACTCAAACATCATCCCTCTCAAAACAATTACATTTTGAAAAAAGGCTATAAAATGGTCCGCAATATATTATTGTTGCTACTCTGTAGTTTTAATATGTTAGTACCAACAATTGCTCAAGAAATAGATTTGATTCTGGATGGGCAATTAGATTGCGCTACTCAAAACTATTGCGTTTCCATCCAACTACAATCAACTGACCAAGAATTAAGTATTGGTACCTCTTCCATTTTTCTAAAATACAATACAGCAGCTTTATCTTTTTTAGAATATACGTCCAAGCAATTTGATGGTAGTAGGCAATGCATTCGAGAAGTCGCCCCCGCTTGGGATGTACAAACTTATGATGCTAAGTCTGCTCCAGGTTATTTTAACTTAACAATGACTTTGGTATCCAATGATTTTAGCTGTCCTAAAGTAAATAAAGAAGCTGTTGAAGTAGGAGTCATTTGCTTTGATATAGTAGATGATAAAAAGAACCCAGCGATTAAAGTGGTTAAGCATAACACAAGTTTTAATAGTAGTGATCCCAATACAGGAGTCAACTTAATTAAAGTAAAAGAAATTAAAGCTATCAACGATTCGAAGGAACTTCAGTGTGGAGGAGAAGGGCAGTTAGATTGTGCTTCTAAAAAAGAGTTGTGGGAAGAAACGGAAGTAACACTAATTATTCAAAGTTGTGATGAGATGGCTAATTTTTGTACAGGCGTACCTTATAATAATGCTAAAGTATATGACTTTACAATTAACGATATAAATGCAAAAGATATAGATAGATGTGAAACTGGTGAGACTAGCTTATTTTATACTTATTCTTCTTTATTAAAATTGGAAAAAGGAGGAGATTTTGAAGTGGTAGCGTGGACGGTAGAAGAGGATACTCATAAAGGAGTCTTCCATAATACGGATGAATTAGTAGAATTACTTGATAAATGGGATCCAAAAGGAACTTGGTCGATTGATGAGAAAATAAATACAATTTCTGGAGGCGATCCAACACAGTCTTATGGAGCTATTAAAATAAAAAATAATTCTTCTGACTTATCAATTTTACTAGGGCTTAATAAGAAAGTAAGCGCAGCGGCAGCAAGTTTATTTCTATCTGAAGGAGTGCATCAAATAACAGCTACTAATCGCCATACAAAATGTGTAGATAATATAGAAATATTAGTAGTCTGCGAAGAACCACTGGCTAGTGCAGAAGAAAGAGTCGATCAACAAATTAATGAATTATTGGTCACTTCTGGCGATACAATATGGTGTTTAGATCATTTGGTTGCTGCGGAAGATTTTATTGAAAATTGTACAAATATGGAAGGGACGCATACAGAAATACAGATAGATAATCAAACTCATTGTATGTCAGTATTAGCTAACGCAGATGGAACAGATTTTTATTGCTTATTTGTTTGTGACCAGGAAGATAATTGTCGAACTATTGAATTAAAGATTTCAGTAGAGGAAAGCCATAATCCAAACCTGAGAGACGATTTGGTATCGGTAATGATGAATAATAATTCCATTATTGAGATAAGAGATAATGATGTGGTCAATGGAGATATATTAGAATTTGGAGTGCCACCTGTACAGCAAATGAAGGGGACGGTAGATGTAGATTATGATAATGTTAATATTACCTATACTCCAGTTTATGATGTCTGTGGAGTACAAGATAGTTTCCAATATTTTATAGCGAATAGTAGAGGGAAAGGCGTAGCAACAGTGAGGATAGAAATACTATGTGAAGAATTAACAGTCTTCTCAGGATTTTCTCCTAATGGGGATGGTATTAATGATCACTTTAAAATACTTGGTATTGAAAATTTTGAAGAAAGTGAAGTGTTTATTTTTAATAGTAGAGGAAATGAAATTTACAGTAAAAGAGGTTATCAAAATGAAGATGGTTGGGATGGTACTTGGAAAGGAAAAAACTTACCTGATGGCACTTATTTTTATATAGTTTCTCTTGGTAATGGACGAGAACCTACGAGTGGTTATGTTCAAGTACAGCGATAAGAAAGTTCAAGCTCAAGTGTCAAATTCAAGTTCAAATGCTCACATGATGTTGACAATCAGTTATTTCAAAAATGACTGTTTTGATTTTGATACAAATATTTGAACATTCTCCAAATAGAAAGAAATAGATACTCCTATAAAACATCCCTCCGCAATTCATCACTCATTTCCCCTCCTATAATAAGCACTAAACCAATGCGATATTTTAAAATAATTTTAATATTATTTTTAGGAATATTTGGTCTCCATATTTCTTCAGAATTAAAGGCACAAACGGCGACTAATTTATTTAAACGGGATACTTCTTTGTCTAGGATAAGTATTCTTGATAATCCAACAGGCGGAGCGATTCTAATTGTAGATAAGTCAATTATTGACGAACTCATCGCAACACAACCAGATGACCTGGTCATTGGTTTGCCAGATGAGATAGGAGGTACATTACCATTAATACTAAAGAAAAGAACTTTATTTACATCTGACTTTAGAGCAATAGATCATCAGAATCAAGCTGGCTCGATTACCATGTTAGATCTACACTATATGGGGTATGTTGAAAATCAACCTGACTCAAAGGTGTCTTTAAGTATAACAGAAGGAGAAGTGTCTGGATTGATACAAATGGCTGATAGAACCGTTGCGATTCGAGGCCTTAAAGAAGAAAATGAACATGTAGTTTATAATTATGAAAAACATCCTAAAACACCAGAATTAGATTGTTCAAGTACGGATACTTTACCGAGTTATGAGCCTAAAAAATTGAATCGTACTACTGAGAATCAGACCCCTGTTTGTGTTTCTATTAGAGTGGAAGTGGATCAAGATTTTGTGGGGGATCCTGCCGCATTGATGAACCAAGTCGCTATGATTTATGAATCTATTAATGTGAACCTTCAGATTGCAGAAATTTATTACTGGACTACACCAAGTCCTTACACTGGAAGTACCAGAGAGATAATATCAAAATTACAAGAATCTGTTGCTCGTTACAGTGATCCAAGTGGAGATATTACCCTTTTATTAAGTGGTAAAGGTAACGGAGGAAGAGCAGCATCTGTAGGATTATTGTGTGAAGCAAATGCCGTCTGTTATTCAGGACAGAATGATGATGTATACACTGCTGCTCACGAATTAGGACATTTGCTAGCAGCACATCATACTCATGCTTGTAAATGGAATGGTAATAATACCTCTTTAGATGGATGTGGATTTAATGCAGGCTATGGTGGATGTGCAGGAGAAGATCCAATTGAGGGAGGAACGCTTATGAGTTATTGCCATATTAGAAGTGTGGGAATTAACCTAAATTTTCATCCTCAAGTAGCAAAGGTCATCTATAACTTTGTTCAAGATAACAGTGATTGTACTTGTGGAGCCGTTGAAGAAGAAATAGAATTTGAATTGGAAGAAGAAGTAGAAATAGATGGAGGCTCTTCGAATATCATAGCTAACATCTGTGAGATAGAAATTAACAATTCTCAAAGTTGTGCTATTCAGATTTACGCTATGAGTAATTCTAAACCTACAGAATTGGTTACCTCTGTTACTGGTAACCAAACTTATAAGACACCTATTATGAAATCAGTTACCTATGGGATTTTTGCAAATGGAGAACTCGTTCAAACATTTATTGGTGTCTGTGGTGGTTCTGTTACTGTAAATTCTTGTGGTGCTGTAGACTCAAGAGTCAGAGGGAAAGTCTTCTTAGAAGGATTTTATGATTCTTTCTATGAGACGATGCATCAAAAGTTGGTACAACAGAATATAGTAACTGTCGCTAATCCTTATCAGGATCAACCTTGGGCATATAATAAAGCAACAAAAATTACTAGTATCCCTACAGAAGCTGTAGATTGGATATTAATTATGAGTAGGGATATTAATGGAAATGTTTTAGATCAAGCAGTCGGATTTATCAATAAAGAAGGAGCCTTAATAGACTTAATAGGCAATGTAGGAATACCTTTAAAACAAAGCACAAATAACTATATCTCCATTCACCATAGAGGACATATGGCAGTAATGGCAATTAATCCTTATCAGGCTGGTTCAGTATATGATTTTTCTACAGGAGAGAATCGAGTAATGGGAAATAAACAGTTAAAATTAGTGGGCAAAAAATATGTCCTACATGCTGGGGATTTTGATGCTAACGGAGTGATTAATAATCAAGACTATAACCAATGGGTCAGTAAGAGTTCAAAAATCAATGAGTATATTACTGCTGATGGAGATGGGAATGGAGTGGTGAATAATAAAGATTATAATTTATGGATTTCTAATCGATCTAAGATTGGATATATGCCATTGCAATATTAAAAAATAGTTGTTGAACACGGAGTCACAGAGCGCACAGAGTAAAATTTGTTCTCTGTGCGCTCTGTGTCTCAGTGTTCAATAATTACAACCTCCCACTCACCAACTTAGCAAAGTCTTTTGCAAAATAAGTAATGATCACATCTGCTCCTGCTCTATGAATACTCAATAAAGTTTCTGGCATCGCTTTTTTGTACTCTAGCCATCCTTTCTGACAAGCGGCAATTAGCATAGCACATTCGCCACTTACATGATAGGCGGCGATAGGTAAGTCAAAATTTTGCTTTAAAACATGAATAACATCCAAGTAATTTAAAGCGGGTTTGACCATTAAAAAATCAGCACCTTCTGCAGTATCTAATTCGGCTTCGATCAGCGCCTCTTTTTTATTCGCTGGATTCATCTGGTAGGTCTTTTTGTCGCCTGCTTTTGGCGCAGAATCTAGAGCATCTCTAAAAGGGCCATAAAATGCAGAAGCATATTTAGCAGTATAAGACATAATACCTGTCGTATAAAAGCCAGCCTCATCTAATGCTTCTCTGATCACTTCAATTCTCCCATCCATCATATCAGAAGGTCCGATCAAATCAAAACCCGCTTGTGCTTGTGCTACCGCCATTTTTGCAAGAATGGGTAAGGTCACATCATTCACAATCTGTCCTTCATCTACATAGCCATCATGCCCATCAGAGCTATAAGGATCCATCGCTACATCACTAATAATACAGGTATCAGGAAATTTCTTTTTAATAGCTTTAGCTATTTTTAAATAAAAATTATCGGGGCTATAACTATAGCTTGCTATTTTATCTTTCAATTTTTCCGCTACCGCAGGGAAAAGGATAAAATTGGTTAAACCTAATTTAATACATTCTCTAATCTCTTTCAGCACCACATCTTGAGACATTCTGAAATTACCAGGCATAGAACTAATCTCTTCTTTGATGCCTTTTCCATCTACGACAAATAGAGGATACACTAAATTGCTGATTCGCAAATGCGTTTCTTCTACCATATTTCTGATAGCTGCATTGCTTCTATTTCTTCTGGGTCTTCTTAACATGAAACTTTATTTAAAAAATGGTTTTTTATCTTTAGATTCGGCAACAAGTATGTTTGCTATATTCCTTTAGAGGGAGCAGTTTTATTAGGCATTTTTGAAAAAAATACCTAATAAAATTACTCCCTCTAAAAAACTATTTAAAGCTACTGCTTGCCGATTGCTAAAAGCTTCGTCTCAATATTGTTTACGTTTTTAGCAAACTCTATTCTTATATACTAAGTAACGACGAAACAATAACTTCCCGATTTGGACGGCTTCTTTTGCCCTTAGTTTCCTTTAAAAAATAATTCCATAGCCCTGCTATGAAAGGATTTTTTAAAGAAAACTAAGAACAAAATAAACTCGACCAAATCAAGACCTTATTATTTTCGTCGTTACTAAGAAGATATTTCCAATTTTTTTAATTCACTAATAGATTGATAATTCGTTAAATCATGTCCACAAG
>CAYOBX010000191.1:0-10087 GCA_964402245.1 uncultured Saprospiraceae bacterium
AAATAGCAATCATAACTAATTGATTTTCTTGTATTTATAACGCATCACTAGTGATATATTGATTCTTGTCTTTATTTAATAGCCGCTAATTTCTCTAAAAACCAATCTTTTTGAGCAGAGTTGGCGCTTGATAAAGCCGTTTGAAAAGCTATTTTTTCTTTTGTAAAAGCTGACTTTTTTTGGTTTCCCCATTGACCTCTATACTTAATAGTAAAACGATTTAATCGTTTATAGAAATCGAAAAAGATTCGATAAGTTTTTAGATTATCTGCAAAGTGTTTTTTGCGTTTTTTTTCATCCCTTAGAATGCCCCGAAAAGATTCTAGGACTTTATCAATTTCAAAATTATCTTTTCTTTTGATATAAGTGGCGGATTCTTCTCGGTCATAAAGCAGCATTAATAATAATTTTTTGGTGTCTAATTTAATAATTGGTCCACGCACTCGATTTAGCTTTTTAAGTAATTCGGTTGCTTTTAGGTAATCTTTATGATGATAAGCTGATAAAGCAGCAAAGTAAGTTTGATAATGCCGATGATTTTTATCCAATTTTTTACCATAAATCCTAATGAATAACTCAAGCCATTCTTTAATTGTTTGGTATCCTTTTGCAGGATTGGTGGGTATTAACCCAAAAGTATTTAATCCTTGTACCCAGTCGTCTGTTCCTTTTTTTAAGGTCAATAAAATTAGATTTCTAAAGCTAAGATGTGGCATAACAAATTTAGGTTTTCTACTAAACCAAAGATTAATCATTTCATTATTTAGTAGGAAATATAATTTAGTGATTTCTTCTGTTCCTTGATTGATAAAAGGCGTGCATAAATTGGTCAAATGACTTAATATTTCTACCTGTTCGTCTGGATGAACTATTGCTGTATATTTTTTTATTTTTTGGAAAATAGCCAATGCTGCTTGTTGGAAATCATTGATTGTTAATGGGGTTTCATAAAGTTTGCGAAGGTCGTTAAATAAGCCGATACCGGGATATTGAAAATGTCCATTATCCACTTTTAATAAAATAGCATCAATTAAAGCAAATTCTTTTTTAGCAAACTGCCATTTATCGGGATGAATGCGTCGATTATAACTTAAAGTGATGCAATAGCAACGCAATTTATTAATCAAATAATATTCATCTAAAGCGACAGAAAGTGCTTGTAGATTTGGAATGGCTTCTGTTTCTCCATTGATTTCTATGGCTCTTCTTGCTGCCTTTTGCTGAGATATGTTTTTTAAAAATGATTCATCACTAGCTTCAATAAATAGTTTTTTAGGGATTAAATCCATTTTTTTTGACTGCATTTAGCACTTTTTTTATAAGGAAATTCTCCTTGTTTAAAATGTTGATTAATAGGTGTTTGGAGAGGTTTGTTTTTGAAAAGTTAACTCGTGAATTGATAATGGACGCTGTATTCTCCGTTGTTTATTTAGGATGAAAATTTACATTTGAGATTCATTGTTTTAAATGCGCTTACCTATTTGTTTTTTAAATATTTATTTTTTAATGAGCTGCCAAAGGTAGTTATTTAACTTTTTTAAACCTTTAATGCCAATGTGTTTTTTGACAAAATTTGTAGTTCGGTTTTTTATTTTAGACAAAAAAATATTCTTTCAAAAAAGCTCAATCTTAATATGGGTATTCATCTCGATATCTTCTATGCTTGCAGGTCAGACACCAGATAAAATATTATCACCTGTTAAGGGTACAATCTATTCTATATCAACAACTAATACTGGTGTTGTAGGAACTGCATGCCCGGGGATTATGGATAATACTTGGTGTGGTATGCAATGGGGAGCAGAAACAGGCTTTCTTTGTCCAGGCACTCATTGGAGACCAGGAGTTCCTATACAAGGATGTTGTTCTAACTCTAACAATACTTGGTGTAATACATTAGGAGGAGTAGGAGGAGCTGATGATACCTATGCTATTGACTTTAACCAAAATGGTAATGCAGACGCAGGAAAAGAGGTTTACGCTGTTTCTAATGGTGAAGTAGTTTACGAATTCGGTTATACAACTACTCGACCCAATGGAGAAATTTTAATAAAACACACCGAATCAAATGGAGAGGTATGGTATAGTAGCTATTTGCATTTAAAAGACATACCTGTTTTAAATAAATATGTAGAGGCTGGTACATATTTGGGGAAAATTTCTA
Source organism: uncultured Saprospiraceae bacterium (assembly GCA_964402245.1). Taxonomy (GTDB): domain Bacteria; phylum Bacteroidota; class Bacteroidia; order Chitinophagales; family Saprospiraceae; genus JAFMDF01. Next base: position 2,165 of record CAYOBX010000191.1, read on the forward strand.
GTGTTGGTCCTTTTACTATTCATGACCATCTTCATTTTGCTATATATGAAAATATTAATGGAGGGTTGATTTCAAGAGATAGAGAAATCGTAGAAAACGGTATTCAAATAAATTATGGACAAGTAATTAATGGAGGAAAAGCAAGTCAGCCCAATCAATTTAAGGTTTATTTCTCAATTCCAGAACATCAGCAGGATGCACTTAATAACACTAATTTAGCAAATATAAATAACCTTGTAATTGGAGAAGGTTTATATGCAAAAGCAACAAAACCTGTGGTTAAAGTTCAGGATAACTTATATTATTTCATCATAGATGATTTACCTCAAGGTGTAAATACACCTTTTGTAGATCAACAATTTTATGATATTCGATTTAAAATATTTGGCGCTACTACTTTGAATGCATATAGTAGTAATCTAATTAAATTTACAGGTGTTACCCCCAAAGACAATTACCCTAATTATCATACTTCCCCTTACATAGAACTAGGTTTATTTCATGGTCTTTTTAATGATATTGTTTCAGGTTTTTGGGGTTCCTTTGTTGGATTAAAAAGGGGAGAAGCAGCTAGAGAAATTGTTAAAATTGGACTTTTAACGGGGCACTTTTCATCATTAAATGTAACTGTTCCAAGTGGGGGAACTTATAGGGATATTAGTTCCAATAACCAATATTTCCCTTATATTCAAACATTGGTAAATAGAGGTGTTTTTAGTGGTAATCCAAGTGCCGATTTTCAACCCGATGAACGGATTAAGTATGGCGAATTAGCTTATTGGATAGTTAGAACTTTTGGAGAGTATATAGTATCAAATGGTAATACTTTTCAAAATTATAATTGTCAAAATATATGTAGTGGAGACAATCCGCCAGAGTGGAAAGATGCTATGGATATTTTAAAGAGGACTTACTTGGGAGTCCAATTTTTGAATTCTGAAAAATTTGCTTATGAGAATATAGATATTGGAGAGGTATTAAATACAAGTGGAAATTATTGCACAGGATTAGTTTGTACGATGAATCCTACAAAAGGAGAAGCTGCTAAAGTTTTTGTAAATACTTTTTTAAAGATTCGTTCTGCGAGAAATCAAAATACTTTTAGTGCTAGGTCAAATTTGAATGATTTAGAATGGCAGGTTGCAGGAGATAAATTTCGACTACCTGGTAGCCCATCTAATACATTGCCAACTTCTCCAGTTATATTTCGACCTGAAAATATCAACGATAATGAAGAATGGACTTCTAATATAGCAGAAGGAACTAATCTAGCTTATTTTTGGGCTATTCAGGGAGGTCAATTAACAGTACTCAATAGTGATATAAGCCGTATAAAATGGATGCCTCCTAAAGTTTCCCAAACTACGACTTTCAATCTTTACTTATGGATAGGTAATGATAAAGGTAATTTTTCTGATGGTATATTACCTATAATTGTAAGCCCAGCGGATAGTGGATCAGGAGAATGCTCGCAGCCTTTAAACTTAAAAGGCACTCCCATCTCCAATACCCAAATAAATTACAAATGGGATGCTACATCCAATACCAATAAATACTCAATCCGAATCAGAAAAGACGGTGGAATTTGGGATTTAATCCCTGATTATACGGGAAATACTTATCCTTTTACAACCGCAACACCGTGTAGTACCTATGATTTTGAAGTGAAAGCAAATTGTGGAGATGGGAGTACAACTGCTGGAAGTATCAAAGTAGTGACGATGCCTTGCCAAACACCTTCTCAACCAGCTCGTAATTTACAAGTTACATCGACTAATATTTTTACTAAATTTATTGGATTAAATTGGGAAAGAGGGAATGGTGACGGGGTTATTATTGTAGCGGATGAACTAGGAGCAAATCAACAAGAACCAGTTAATTTTAGTTGGTACAATGCACTTGCTAATTTTGAAGCAGCTCCAATTGTTGCTAATGGAGCTAGTTCAAAAGTAGTATATAGGGGGACCGGAACTTCTACTAATGTGATTAATCTAAAAAATGACCAATCGTATCACTTTAGGGCCTATGAGTATTTTGGAAATGATGCTAGTAATGTATTGTATTCGTCTACACCTGCAACAGTTACAGCCTATTTAGATGCTGAGCTAGAAGCTATTGCAAATTTTGATTGGAATCCGTATCCCATTTACGCTGGAACTGCTATTGAATTCTCAGGATTTGGAGATTTTATAGATGGTGGTGATTGGGTGTTTAACGGCGCTAATAAAGTAACTGCTCAAGGGATGACTGCGGATAATGTGATATTTACTACTCCTGGTACTTATGAAATAACTTTTAATGGCACAAGCTCATTTACAAATACATCAAGTACTATCACTAAAGAAGTACAGATATTAGATCCTGATAATCGTAATCCTGATTTAATTGTATCTAGTATTAGTCTTAGCCAAAATCCTGTTATGCAGGAAAAGTCAGTTGATGTTACCATTACCGTTCAAAATATAGGTGCAGAAAATTTTCCTTTTCCTTGGACCGCACATTACTTATCTACAGATAATGTTTTAAGCAATAATGATTATCATTTTTCAACAAAAAATCATAGGGAAGAAGCAGTTATTTCCGCGGAGGGTGCTTATACCTATACTGTTACCTTAGAAATGCCAGATGCGGGAGATTTTTCTAATACAGGAAGCAATTTCCTAATTGTATCAGCAGATTTTCCAGAAAATGTAAGTGAGAATGATGAAACGAATAACGATAGGGCACAGAGTATTACTATTGAATCGTTTTTACCAGACATTGTTTTTAAAAATGCTAGTATTTCCCCAACAACTATTGGCTCAAGTCAGCAAGCTACCTTGACTTATGCGATTGATGAAGATGTATCAAATTCTATCAATATGCAAGCGGTTATTTCAATAGATGATAAATTTGGAGGGAATAATGATCTAGCTTCTATTAACTTTGTTAATCAAAGTTTTTTTGGAAGAAATGCTATTCAAACTATAACTATTCCCAGTCACATTCCTGATGGTAATTATTCTGTGATAATTGCAGCGGATTGGAATAATCAGTATCAAGAATTATCAGAATCAAATAATCTTAGTGCTGCACTGCCAATCAGCGTTTCTAGTCCTACTCAGCCTAATGGGGATCCCACTAATCTTCAAATAACTAACATAAGCGATGGGGAATGTAATTTAGAATGGGAGAATGCATCCAATTACACCTTGATAGGCGTTAATGATGACGATGAAGTCATCCTTCCTTGTGATGATTATTTTGAGGTTTCAAATGCGGATTTTTCGCAAGCACTCACAATATGTGATGAACGTCGAGGAGGTCGTTCTATTTATTTTGGTAATGGTAATTCAATAAATGTAAATAACCTTCCTACTAATCGAGATATTAGTGTGAAGGCTTTTAGTGCTAATGTTTACAGTAATGGCAATAGGGTAGATTATTACCAAAATTCCACGGATGAGGATGAATCAGATGATTTTTATATGTTTAAAGCCGTAACGGAAAATGAGGTGATTAATAATTGGGAACATATATCTTATGAGAATTTTGACTTTATTCAACCAGTAAATAATTCAGTAATTTATGCAGCGGATAATGGACGTTTTTATAAATCAGTAGATGGTGGTAAAATTTGGAATGTAAAAAAATTCACTTCACAGGGCATAAACATATGGTGTGAATCTATGTATTTTGTATCTGAACAAGTAGGATTTATTGGTGGTCAAGCTGGTGATTTATATAAAACTACAGATGGTGGAAATACTTGGCAATTGAAACATGAATTAAGTGGACAAATAACAAGGATTCATTTTATAAGTAATACTACAGGATTTATATTAGGAGGTAAGGAAGTATTCAAAACGCAAGATGGAGGGGAAACATGGAGTCAAATAGGAAATTTTGCTAAATCTATTTTTGATATTCATTGTTTGGAACAAAATACAATTTATGTATCAACTAATAGAGGTATCTTATATGTTTCTTTTGATGGAGGTGCTTCTTGGGAAACTCGTTCATGTCCTAATTCACTACAATTTAATGCAGTTTATTTTAGTTCAAGGGAGGAAGGATGGTTAGGTTCTACAAATGGAAAGCTATTTAAAACAGAAGATGGTGGATTATCATGGGATGAGCTAATAATTAATAATGGAGCAAGTAATTTTATTTTAGATATAAAAGTAGTTAATAATACTGTTGTAGTTTTTGGCAATTCTTCTATTTTCCAATCATTTGATAGCGGTATAACTTGGCAAGAGTTAATAGGACCCTCTAGTAGTAGTAATAGTAACTATTATCTAGACGAAAATTATTTCTTCTTACTTACTAGAGGTGATACTTATGAATTTAACGGTAATGTTTTTGAGAGTGATTTACAAATTAGCCAGCCAAGTTTATCACAAAGTAGCTTTTGTACAGGAGACGAATTAAATTTTAGTTTCAATATGAGTGCAGAAGCTAATTATTTAATAGAACTATCAGATGATAATGGAAATTTTTCTAATGACGCTCCTATAATAATTGGTCAAGGAAATGGAATAGAGCATATAAATGAAACTGGAATTATTTCTTCAACTATCACTAGTTCAACTAATTACCGAATAAGAGTTGTAGTTAACTCAATACCAAAAGCAATAAGTAGTCCTTCAAATAATTTTTCAATTCAGACTATACCAATCACTAGTATTTCTAATTTACCAAATGAAATGACTACTAATGATGAGGCTATTTTCCTTAATGGAATCCCAAATGGAGGGACATTTAAAGTCAATGATAACGTGGTGCCAATATTTAATCCTTCTAGTTTGGGGGTTGGTATTCAAGAGGTTACATATGAAGTAACTCAAAATGGTTGTAGTGCTTCTACTACAAATCATGTAACCGTTTCAGAAGGAAAAAGTATTATGGTAACTATGGATAATACTAGCATTTGTGCAGGATTTGATTTAGGAATAGAGGTACAAATGGATGGCACCTTTTTGATAAATGAAAGTTTTGATATTCAATTATCTAATAAAAATGGACAATTTGTTACACCAACTATTATGCAAACTTTTAACGGGAAGCAGTCAGGAACATTTGTTGTTTCCTTGCCTATTACACTAGAGTCAGGTAATAATTATAAAATTAGAATAGTTGGAGAAAATAACTTGATAAGTAATATAACTCAGTCTATAGTTGTAAGTGCTGCACCAAGTCCAAATATATTAATTAATGAAGGAGAGACAACCTTTAGAAGTGGAGCGTTTGTTTTACTAAGTAATAGTTATAATGGTGGAGGAACTAATCCTATTATAAATTGGTACCGTAATGGTAACTTATTTGCCACTAATCAAAAAGTGGCGACCATCAGAGAGCCAGAAGAGAATGAAGTTATTTATACTAGTATTTTATCTAATGCTCAATGTGCTAAGAATTTTGAAGTATTTTCGAACCCTGTAATTTTACGAAAATTAGATGCTAATGAAAGGTTGAATTGTAATGGTGAGAATGTCAATCTTATAGATATGCCTAATGCTGATGAGTATCATCGTTCTGTTAATACAATTGTTTCCAGACAAAACTTAGGCAAAGATTTAATTATTAGTTACAAGGCTGGAGAAACGATAACATTAAATCCTGGTTTTCATGCTCCAAACGGTAGTAATTTTATAGCTAGTATAGATGATTGTCAAGAAACGGATATAGTAGAATACACAGATTCGATAAATACTATTAGCTTTAAAAAAGCTCAAGAAGAATTAGGCACAAAAAATATTAGTCTCATTTTATTGGAAAATGAAAATTCAGTAGAAGTAGAAGACTTGAATACAATAATATTTAGAATATTCCCCAACCCCTTCCAATCTCAAACCACCATCCGATACCATCTTCCCCGATCTAGTAATATCAACCTACAATTAATAGACTTCCTAGGCAGAAAAATAAAAACAATAGCCAATACCGAAAAACAAGAAAAAGGATGGCAGGAAATACAACTAAGTTCAGAAAACTTAGAAGCAGGGACTTATTATTTACTGCTAAACAGCGGTGGGATGCTGAAAACGCAAAAGCTGTTACTATTGAGGTAGTAATCAGTAGTTTCTAAATCATTTAATACCCGATAATTACTAAAAACAAAAACGATTCAACAATGAAAAGGAAAACAATATTCCTAATTTTTTCAATGGCGATTTTTTGGCTATTTAGCCTTAATGCGATTGGGCAAAAGATGAATGATACAATCACAGAAGATACGATTATATTGGATGGGCATCAATTTATCAAAAATATCACGAAGACAGAAGACGAAGATGCACACTATGAAAATTGGGTAGCTTTAGAAAAGGGAGTAGCGGATAAATTACGGAAGAAAATGATGGGATTAAAGGAAAAAGCTACCAGTTCGAAACAACAATCCAACGAATGCCTAGAATGGATTTTAGATTACTACGCTGTAAATGCAACTGAAACTGTTCAATTTCAAGCTCATTTAGATCAACATATTGATGGATTAACTCAGGCATTGAATAATTTATTTGGTAAGACGAATACTGGACAAGCAGTCAATTGGACGATCAACCCTCTAGTTACCAATTTGAATTTAGCAAACTATCCAGGATCTTTTGGACAAGCGACTGACCAAGTAATCCTTTATATGCTTAACAATGATATTGACCCTGACGTACATTTCGGGGTAGTTTTTTCTCCAGAAGTGAATGCAGGAACAAGTGGTGGTGCTGCTCCTCAAGGAGGAGCTACAGTACTTGGGGAAACATGGAGAATAGGTGCATGGAAAGATATTAATCGTCTATTAGTTGCTTTTCATGAAATTGGACATAGTCTTAATCTTGTACATACAAATGGCTCTGGGTGTATAATGGAAGGCTCTGCGGTTAGAGATACGTGCTTTGCAGAATCCTCTATTGGTATTTTCAATACAACAGTTATCAATCATTGGGGCGATTTTAGCGAGGGAAGTTGTGCGTCAACATCTATGGACAACTGCCCCAACGATCCTAATAAAACCGAGCCTGACGACTGTGGCTGCGGCACGCCAGAAACAGATTGCAATGAGGTAGATTGCTCCATAAACCTACAAACCATTGCCATGATTGAGGAAGATAGCCTAGTAAAAGGCAGAAACATAGAAGCCAATAATGAAATTGCTAATGGATTAAATGTATTCTTTAAAGCAGGAGAAAGTATTACGCTAAAAAATGGGTTTCATGCAATAGCAGGAAGTGTTTTTACGGCTAAAATAGGTACTTGTATAGAATCCACTAATTCATTAGTTAACCATAAAATAATAAATAGGCAATTTACGCAGCTACCTATATCATCTGAAATTAGCCTAAAAGTATATCCCAATCCCTTCCAATCTCAGACGACCGTCCGATACCATCTTCCCCAATCGGGTACTATCAACTTACAATTAATAGACTTCCTAGGCAGAAAAGTAAGTACCTTAGCCAATCACCAACAAAAAGACAAAGGCTGGCACCAACTCCAATTAAACGCAGCAACTATTCCACCAGGAACCTACTACCTTCTACTAACCAATAAGGAGCAATTAAAAACAAGTAAATTGGTGGTGCTTAGGTAAAGATAAACTACCTTTAAATATCCGTGGCAAAAGCTATCCGTGGCGTATAAAACGTCTATAAAGGAATATTGCCACGGATATATCTTCAAATCTTATTCCTTAATATTTCCAAATCCTGCCACGAGTCTTACATTTCATACTTTTGAAAAGGAATTTTTTGAACATTAATAAATAGGGGATGATGCCTATTGAAATTGTCTTAGCATAGAATGTATCATCCTCAAATCTATTAATGTCTAACAAACCTTCGTAAATGAAAACCCGATTTAAAATCTTCGCATTCTTTTCCCTAGTTTTTTTGTTTAAAACAACTTCCATTTCCGCTCAAATTTCCGATACCACCATCATCTGGCAAA
>CAYOBX010000192.1:0-10031 GCA_964402245.1 uncultured Saprospiraceae bacterium
TATCCCATAATAAAGATTCGATTTTAACTAACCTAATTAAAACAGAATCGGAATCAGAAGATATCAGATTTGGATTAAATGATACTATTATACTAAATATTGCTCATTTTGTATTGGACTTAGATGAGTGAAATTTGTAAAATTTAAATAAATAATTTATTTCTCATTGACCGGTATTTATAGTGATTTATTAAAAAAATCACCTTAGAATTGTATTGTTGAAATACTAATTTTAGATATAATTTGAGTTTCTAAATTTAATCATTTATTTGATGAGTAGACTTCGTCTACCCTTAATATAGTATTGCTTTTACAATAAAAAAATTATTATGAAAAAGAATAAAATTTATTGTCGTTTTTTGATTGCTATTCTGGTTACGCTTTTTTTTAATTTTAATGCAAAGGCAACTATTATTTATCAAAATATGCAAAACGCAACCGAAGGTTGTAATGGGAGTGTAGAAGCCTTGATTACTCCTGATAATAATGAAGCAACAAATGAACCTTATGAGTTGGCTGCCCCATTTAGAATTATGATAAATGGCGTACTTCAAGAGGAAGAACATGATTTAGATGAAGATGGCAACTCCGTTACCATTTTAATTGATGAATTATGCCCTGGAGATATAGAGATTAGTATTGTGAATAATTTTGGCTGTAATAGTGAGCCTGATATTATTACTATATTTGATTATGATTGTGATAATTTTGACCCTGAAATAACTTTGGAAAATATGCAAAATGCAAGTTTCAAAGCAAGTTTCTTAAATGTAAATACAGTGGATAGCCAAGATGGTAGTATCACTATTTCTTCTAGTGACAATAACGCAGATAATTTCAGATATTCTTGGAGTACAGGATTTTCAGGTATAGGAGATGAATTTACAAGTTTAGAAAATATAGCTACAGGCATCTATTATGTAACAATTGAAGATGTAGATAATGGTTGTACCTCTGTAGAATTTTATTATTTGGATTATTGTACTGTCGAAGAATTTGTACAGGTTGGCGAGCAAGTCGTTCCTTATTCTGAACCTCCTGTAACATTACCTAACTATGATTTCTTGACCAACCCAAATCCGAATACTACTTTTGAGATTAAGGTTATTGGGGGATTGTTCTTTCCTGATCAGGATTTTGTAGAATTCAGTGTTCTTCTAAGGCAAAATGGAGAAGACGAATTTAAAGAAGAGTTTCCTTCTGATTTTTCAATTTATTGGTATACACTGCAAGGTCGTGGTTTGGACAGTCGTAATCAGACTTTTAGAATTAGTAAAAATTTTATTAACTCCAATGGAGGCTCTGTAAATGTTAACATTTCTGTCACAAATGGTTGTCAAGATAAAAATATAGAATCAATCCAAACCATACAATGTGGGATGCCTGGTCCAGTATCTAATGTATCAGAGGCATTGTTTATAAAAGATGTGGTACGTCCATGTGGTTGGCTAGACATTAACAGCGGAAATTCAGGAGGTGTCGATGACGGTGGCTTTACGGTTTATATTCCAAATTACGAAAATGATGAGAATATTGATATTACTGTCAATGGAGTGGACTATTCTGTTTTTCTTATACACGGAGATAGATTTTCAGAGCTAGTATTGTCAGAAATTGGAGCTGGGGTATATAATATTGATATTTCTGTTAGTGGATGTAGTTTTCAGCTCAGATTTGGTCTTATACCAAGAGAGACTGATAAGGAGTTTGTTGAATTTGAAGGCGGAAACTGTGTATATATAGAAAGCTGTGGAGATGTTTATAGTGATACTTATTACGAGAATCCTCAAGCTATTCCAAATACTACAGATAATACTATATGGGGGAACTGTTTTGTAACGGTAGCTTGTAGAGATGATTTTAGAAGTAGAGAAAGAATTTCTACACAAACAGCAACAGCTTGGGAATATGCCCGAATTGTAGATTTGGCTTTTATTGATGGAGCATTTACTGAAAGTTATTATGTGCATTTACAGAATACAGACGAATACAATTTGCAATGGACAACAGGTTGTGAGAGAGTAAAATTTTGTCCCTACAGTTTCCAAGCATGGAATTATTTTCATCCTATTGATAAGAACTGTGCTGAAGTAGAAAGAATAGAACCAATCGGCAATGGTTGTGTTAAAGTGGGATGTGATTGTAGATCTGATTTTGAATGGTGTGCTAATAATATTAATATACCTGGTTTTACACCTTCTCAAGAAGCAGTAAACTGTTCACCCATTCAACAAAATATATATGAAATTTGGGTTAACCTTGCTTACTTCCTTACCTTAGATGGTTTCAGGGGTTCTGAATTATATGATTTTTTAATGGAGAATGGAAATAAGAGTGCTTCAAGGTGCGCAGATGTTATTTATTGTTCGTCAAACTTTGAAATTAAATATAATGATAATCTTTTATTAGTAGATTGTGAACCCTATGAGATAATTCATGGAGATTCAATATCAACATATCCTATTTGTGCAGTTGCCCCTGAGGGGTCGTTGGTTGGTTGTTGGAAAGAAAATTGTTCAAGTTATGATTTTACATGTATAGACCACCATCGGATTAATTTTAACCTAGGTGTAAATGGAAATTATTATAATAGTGAGCAGAATACAGATGAACTCTTAGATGTGAAATATTTTCAAGATACTCTGATGGATGAGGAATTAAAGTTTTTTGGTAAGATGACAGATGAAGACTCTGCCATTCCAAAAGGATTTATAGTATCAAATGGTAAAAATTATTTTTATGATTTTGATGTATATGAAATAGATATAAATAAATCTCAAACCTTTAATTTCCTATTTTATGAAAATGGTTTCTACTCTGAAAAGACTTCCTTTATAATTGGTGATACTATAATGAAGGAAAATATTATTGGCTACAATAATGATTTTGGGACGGGATGGGTAAAAACTATTAAATCTGATAGTTTAGTAAAGTCAAAGCATCTATCTAGAAAAGATGCAATCATGGATATTGGTGGAATTTATTTGGATAGCTTAAACATAGATAGTTCGTTTATTACTGAATCCAATACCTACTCAGCATTTAATATAAAATTTGATACTCTAGGTAATCTTTTAGCAACAAGCATCATCCAAAACCTAGACACCACTCTAGTTTTCTCCGAAAACCAAAACGGAACGATTCTCTTAGCTTCCCCCTATCATGGAGACACGATTATTATTGATGATACTGAAGAACCAATGAGCGTTACAGACGGATTAATGATAGCAAGTATTGATGCCAATAATCAAGTCGAGGTGCTACAAACTTTAGCAGGAAATGATGATTTAGAGCTACTAGAACTAACTCATGCTGCGGACGGTAGCTATGCAATGGCCTTAGCCAATGTAGACTCCCTAGCTATAAATGGATTTACACTTTTGGATACTACAGAAGAGCAATTAGTATTATTAACGTTTAGTAATACTCTAGGTACGGGCGTACTTTTTAATGCACTTCCAAAAGTCCAAACCTTTTCTATGGAAACGATTAATCCAAATAAATTGGATTTAATTTATGGAAAAAATAATGATTTAATTGTAGGATTGACCTTTACGGATAGCCTTACTGTCTTTGGACAGAATTTAGTCAGCAACGGGTTAGAGGATATTGCCTTACTTAAATTTAATTCCTTAGGAAGTTTAGTCTGGCATAGAACTTATGGTACAGAGGACAACGAAAACGTATCTCAATTAATGTATGATAATACAGTGGTCTTTTTTGGTGGAGAGTTCAATGGACCAACTCAAACTAGAATCTTAGGAAACTATATATTCATCAATCTAACCAATTCTCAACAACGAGCCTATATCTCCTACGTCTTCGATGAAATCCCAACTGACGCAGCCGTATCAAGAGCAGCACCTACACCGAAACCAACAATCACAGGCCCCGTTGCCTCAGATGTCACAGTCTACCCAAATCCATTTAGCAATACCTTTACAATAAGCTTCGATGCCTTACAAGCAGGAAATACCAAAATTGTGATTACCGATATGATGGGTAAAGAAGTACATAGGATGAACTACAATAGCCAAGTGGGGAAAAATGAAGTCCCTATCAATACCCTGAAACAAGTCGACGGTGGTGTCTACTATATTTCCGTCCACCGAGAGGCAGAAAACCTACAAAGTTCGCATAAGATTATACACATTAGGTGATAAGCAAAAAAGAGTAATATTTAGTTCATTAGACAACTTTTATTAAAGGCATTTTTCAACTCGGTAGCGGCTATCTTGTCCGCTGCCGAACTGAAAAAAGATTGCCCAAAATCGACGAAATTAAACATTATTTAGTTGAATAACCATAATTATAAAGATATGAGAGCCTTACTTATTTATTTAGTTTTTGGATTGTTGCCTGTTTTCGCTTGGGGGCAGGAACCAGTGGTTAGTGATGTGATTGGAGTTGATTTTGAGTGTTCGGATTGTGATTTGGAGGCTAGTATCAGTCCCAATCCAGTCAATGTTTGTGACGGAAAAACAACTATTATAGAAGTTTTAACCAATAAGACAGCTGAAGAAATTACGGTTAAATGGTCAACTGGTGAAGAAACGGCTATGATAGAAGTTGGTGTAGGAAGTTACAGTGTAGATGTGACAAGTTTAGCTGATGGCTGTGTAATTACGAAAGAAATTGAAGTGGGAAATGAAGTTTCTGGGAATATTCAATCCTATTTAGAAGAGAAGGGTTTTTATCGACTTGCTGTTAATATACCTGAACCTGGTCTAAATCAAAGCAGTACGCCGAGAAATAACATTTGTGATTTAAGTAATTGTAGCGATAACAACTCTGGTATATGCATAGACAATAAAGCTATTACACCAGCTATAATTTTTGAAGGCACACAATTTTCTGCTTCAGAGTTAGAGACAATGATTACAAATAACCTTAATTTTTTTCAAAGTGAGTTTGGTTATGATATTGCTACTCTAATAATTACAGATAATAGTAATGTTTGTGATTGTACAGAGGATGGCTTTTTGGATCAAGTAGAGGAAGTATTTAATAATCAAATATTTGGTTTCTGGATTCATATTTTTAAAGATGAAATTTCAGGAAAAGATGGTTTGTATATCCTTGCGAATATACCTTCTACAGAAGCTCACGCCCCCAATAATTTAGATTTAACAAATTTATTAGACGTTACAGTTGAAAAAGTTAAACTATCTGGAAATTCGGGAACTTTTCCAAACTTAATAGAAAAGGTTTTATATATCATCAAGGATAACCTGTTAGATAATTATTTAGAAGATTTATCAAAAACTGTGGAAGAGATTAGCAATAATCCAACCCCCAATATATGTGAAGCGATTTTATATAGTGAACCAGAAGAATTTATAAGTCCTTCAGGTATTCCTCTTCAATTACCAGCTAATAGTATTGTTAGATTTGGCATAAAAGAAAGCTATACAGGAGAAATAGCTAAAGGTGCTTTAATAGGATTTACTCAATTATTAGAAGGCGGAACGCAGCGAAATTATTATAGGAGTAGAATAAGAAAATATCTTATTGACAGCAGACCTGAAAAATTTATCGGTTATTATAATAGTTCATTAGGATTTGACGGACAAACCTCCAAAGAAGAAGAACCCTACCTATCTCCTACTTTTGACGATAATTTAGTTGTAATTGGTGAAAAGGTAGAAAGAAATGGAGCTAATGTTCATGAAACTAAGACCTTACCTTATACCCCTACCATAACAGTTAATAATACTGGAGAAGGTGATTTAGTAGCAGATTTTAGCAGTACGGGTATTTTTGGAGAACCGATAGAAACAGGCGTTTCTCCATTAGACTTACCTCCTATCACGGCACAGGATTATCAATTAGCAGAGGCAATCGCTTATTATAATCCTTTTGGTAAGTCTGGTGTACTTTTTCCTATTAAACAACCATACAGGTGGGATTATCTATATGCTTTAACAGACCCAAATGAGCCCACAGCTATGTTGTATTTTAGATGGAATTGTCGACTTGGAGTTTGGCAAGAGGTTTTTGAAGATTCTATTGATTTTCCTTCTGACGCAGCAGAAAAGATGTGTTTTTTCTTGGCTTTTTTTGATGTATTAACAGATGTAGGACACACTGTACTTGATTTAGGAGGAATGATTCCTATTTTAGGAGAGCCATTTGATGCAGTTAATGGCCTGTGGTATGTTGCGGAAGGAAATACAACTGAGGCTGTTTTGTCTTTTGCTTCTGTTATACCGGTTGTTGGCACTGCGGTAGCTGGCACAAAATTGGGATTAAAAATGCAAGATGCTGCTTCTGGTATTGCTCGTAATGTCAAAGGTAGATTTGGTAGATTAAAATGTCCTACTTTACTAGCTACTAATGAAAGTAGTGCAAGATTTAACCCAGGCTGTAAATATTTTAATGTAAAACGAGAGAATATTGATTTTTATAACCCAGATGATATTTTGGCAAAAGCTCAATTAGACGGCTTTTCGCCTGAACAAGCAACAAGGTTAATGGACTGGATGCTAAATCATGCTGATCCAAGTATTTTAGTTAAATTTGTAGATAATCCTGGTTTGGTTTCTGCGTGGAAAGTATTAGATGATGCTGGTGCTAGTTTGAAATCGAATATTCTAGCTGTTGAGAAAATTGATTTTTTGAAATCAAAGGGATTAACAAATGGACAGTTAGGGAATATTGGTAAGTTGGATGATATAAAAGCTATTGGTTTAGTTGAAAATTTAGCAAAACGATCTAGTCCTCCAATCTCTAGTTTAGTCTTAAATGAGTTAGATGAAATTGCTACCTTTGCTAAAGAAATAGAAACTACATTCGGAGATCTAAAATTATTCGATGACTTAGCGGAATTGGCTTCCAATTCAAATTACCATAATGTAGAAGATTTAAAATCATGGTTAATTAGTTCAAAAGGTAATTCAGGACCAAGTTATAAATTAGAATTAGGTGAAGCTAAGACTGATTTATTAAATGGAAATATTATTTCCCTAGGCAAAAAGAATCAATTTGGAAATGAACTAGACGTTGTAAGTGAATCTGGAAAATGGGTTAAAGAATGTAAAAGAATGGATGTGACTTCGACAAAGAAAAAAACATTTAATGATAATGTGAAAAATATTGGAGCAAAATTCAATGATAATAAAAAATTAAATCTAGGTGAAAGAGATTTTTATATGCAAAATGGAGGATTAAAAGGAGTTGTAGAAATAACAAACTCAAGTCATCCTTTTTATGGACAAGGAAAAGCTTTTATGGGGCCTCATATTCAGGGAATTATTAATGGACTTCCTGGAACAAACACTATTAAGCAAGGATTAAAAAATATGAAAGAATTAATAATTATTTCTGGAAATAACAGAATAGTATTAGAAAATGGGATTGATTTTTTATAAAAGATGACTTTAGATTTATGATAAGTAATTTTAAGCATATAGCAGTTAGAGATACCCCTTTTGTCCAATGGAGCTTTTTTCTTCCAATAAATGAAAGAGAAGGGGTAAAGAAAAATAAGTTAGAAGAGTTAAAATTAAATATAGTAAATTTCCATATAGACTACATATTACTTTCTCAAAAATATGGCTTATGCGAATTATTACCACAGACTTTTTTAACAGAAAAAAAAATTTCAAATTATGAGTTATTAAATAGTTATATCAAGGAAATAATAAGAACGATAGATAATAATCGTTATCTTTTTTTTGGATATGACAATACTCCAGTTATTAGAAATCATGAAATTCAATTAAGACCTTCAAGTTGTCGATTAAATTTAGTAGATGATATTAGGCAAATAAATGACTATTTTAAATATAACAGAACAAATAAGACCGTTTATCTAGAAAATGAGGAAAAATTAACTTCTTATTCCTCTAATGAAATTTTAGAGATAAAAACTGGTGAAATACTTTACTTAGAAAACAACCCATATAGTGTAGATGAAATTTCATTTGAATTAGAAACTTGCTCTGAATTTTGGTTTCAAAAAACTTGCTATACAGAAGGAAGAGATTATTTAAACGGAATAGATAATAGTATTTTAGCCTTTAACAATACTCCTAGATTAAATAGTTTTATAAGGGATTTGAAAAAGTTGTGGATAAAAAAGTATCATGGAAAAGTTGAGGTTACTCATAGTTGGAAAGATATTACTACAGAAGAAGGCATTCTCTTAGACGGTAAGATAATATATCAAGAAGATACAGATAAGGGACAAATTGACTTATCCAATTTGTGGTAATCAACTGTGACTTATTTATAATTAGCTAACCCCTTTAATAAATGAAATTTAATAATACATGGATAAACCATGAAGACGAAGTCTTTTTTAGGTTTAGCTCCGATATTTTAAGAACAAAAGCAAGATAAATTAAGAAAACGAACAGCCGTTTGCCCACCATAGCAAACGGTTATTTTTATTTACCACAATTGTCTAAAAAAAGCAGGGGGCGATATTTCAAGTTTTCAACTTGAAATCACTATCTTTCATGATTTTATCATGTCTAACTTTATCAAAATTAAAGTAAATTACGTTGAAAACGTAAACGATATTGGGTTGAAGTTGAAAACTTCAACCATCGGTAGTACGTAAACTTAGGACATCGGAATTGCAGCAGGTGTTGCAGAGGTTTAATGATGATATAGGAGATGCTAATTCGGATTTATTTAAGTATTTTGATGAAGGGGTGGATGTTTTGGAAGATAAGGTGAAAGCGTGGAAAAGTTTTTTTGATGATGGACTACCACCAACATTTAGGCGTAATATTACAAATCTTAATCAGAAGAGCTTAATTAATGAACATGCTAATAATATAGCAATTGCTTCTAATGCGCGTAAAGGGAATTTTGGAGAAATTGGTGCAGATTTAGATTTAAATTCTAAAGGCTATACATCACTTCAACAAAGAATCGACGATATAGATGCTCCTGGACATAATGGAATAGATGGGGTTTATGAAAGAAATGGTCAATACTTCATAGTTGAAGGTAAATATACAGGCTCGGCATCACTGAATCCCGCAAACCCTGCAACTGGCTTAAATAGACAAATGAGTGATGCATGGATAGCAGCAGGTACGAGATTAGCAGATGCAGTCGGGTCACAACAATTGGCCAATCAAATTTTAAGCTCTAATTATAGAAGAATACTAGCGAAAGTTGCACCTGATGGGTCAGTAACCTATAGGCATGTTAGTGAAACAGGTTTTTTATCACGAGGAGGAGGGACATTAGGGGTCTTTAATCCATAAAAAATACTCAATGAGAGATAAATTAAAGGATAAGAATTATTTTGAAAGCTATATTTATGAGTTGGATGAAATGATAGCTTTAAATAATTTAAACTTGGAAAAAGGACGGATCCCGGATGTCAGAGTTATATGGGTCAAAATGAATACCTTTAATTATCAACTTAACAAGGTAATTGCTTTATATTCGATAGGGGCCTCATTTGAACAGATAACCCAAGAGTTCTTACAAGTAATAAATATTTTTTTTATGGAAGCTTGGGTTGAAAAATCGACAAAAGTTCATTTAGGTGCTAATAAATATTTAGACCAATATACAGTGGAATCTCATGGCAAAATGCTGAGGATGCTTTCAATAGGATATTTATTAAATATTGAGGAAAACATTTTTAAAATTTTAGTTAATAAAATTGATGTTGATAATATATCAGATAACCTATTTGAGTTTATAATTAAAGCTCGTATACCATATCGTCTCCAGAAAAGAGAAGAAGATTACGACAATGATAAATCTATAATACTAAGAGTATATGAAAAGCTTAGAAAAGCTATTAAAGCAAAACATAAATCGGATAGTATTACGCTAATCGAAGAATACTTAAAGAAAGATTTTAATCACAAATATTCTGGGTTTTATAATAGTCATAAGAGTAGAGCTAATGTTTATTATGGATATTGGAGTTTTGAGTCAGTTGCTATTATGTCGATATTAGGATTAGATGATAGAGACCTTAGAGACAATAAATATTATCCTAAAGATATTTTTGATTACCATAACCCGATTTCTTAAGAACAGTACGACACGAAGTC
>CAYOBX010000193.1:0-9986 GCA_964402245.1 uncultured Saprospiraceae bacterium
GGTAAAACAGTTCCTCCATTAATATGTGGATCTGTAATTATCTGTCCATCATTTTCATTACATCCTGTTTCTGCTACTGCACTAAAGTGTTCTAATACTGCACTGCATGTTGATTGTGTTGATTCGCAAGTCGCTCTCTCTACGGTTACACTACCATAATTTTTGGTACAGCCGTTCCCATCAATAATAGTCAAATTTTCGTAGATACCTGCTGCTAATCCTGTGATATAATTATCTCTATTCCCATATGGACCATGTCTTTCTGTATCGCCATTGAAAGAATATTCTATGTAGTAAGGTAAAACAGTTCCTCCATTAATATGTGGATCTGTAATTATCTGTCCATCATTTTTATTACATGCTGTTTCTGCTACTGCACTAAAATGTTCTAATACTGCACTACATGTTGTTGATGTACCGCTTTCACAATAAGTAGGCTCAATAGTCCATGTCTGTCTTCTATTTGTTCCTACTTCAAAATGTTCGTCATATTCCAAATTTTTCCAATCATGATTCGTGTTAATTACTCTCCACATTTGACCCGTCTGTGTATCTACCGACCAAGTGTTACCTGCTTTCAAATCTTTCTGATATATGTCTCCTGTTGCTAACCAATGATATACCCTTACGGTACAGCTTCCATTATTTTTAATCGTTAATCGCTTATTCATAAAAGTAGTAACCTCCTCTCCATTTAAAGGAGAAGCATTCGTGTTTGCTGGTACGAAGAAAAAGAGGGCAAGTAGGAATAGATAAGGTATACTAAGAATGCCAAATCTAAAGGAGGGATTTGTTGGATAAACCAAGCTTAAAGAATGAATAGCTTGTAAAGAATACTTCATAGTAATTGAAAATTGAGTTTATAAGAACCAGGAAGGAGGCGCGTTCTTATTGTTAAAAAAATATGTAGGAGGAAAGTCTTAATTAGGAAGGGGACATTCAAGGGGATGAAAAAATAGTCACACAAATAAGATTAATTTCAAAATATTTTTCCTCTTTGTGTGGGGCGGTCTATTTTTTTTACCTAAATATGGTCTCTTGGAAGGAGGAAAAAAATATGTAGGAAAGATCAGGGAAGTAAGGGGTGGATTAAAAATAAACTTACAATTTACGCTGCTTCTTTTTCTCCTTGAAAACAGTCATTATATCAACATAACTCCCATTTTCAAGAACAAAATAAGCTACTCTAAATTTGTAAATTTATTTCTACCCCATCCCTAAGAAGGGATTTTAAAATGTCACATTTTATTAAAAAAGGAAAAAAGAGAAAGAGTTTTGTTCTATTTTTTTTTTATGCTTAGGTTACAAAACAAATTTAAAGGCAATCAGAGTTAATATCAAGTAAATAATGTTCACTATTATTTTATTAAAAAAAAAAACATTCATAATATTATAATAATTAATCATTTACTAATTATTACGCAACTAAGAAAAAAATAAAAAATATTCCCTGTCCTTCTTTTTGTGACTTTTTTACGGTTATTTTGATAAATTTTCTTCTCAAAAAGCAAAAAAATCATAGAACTAGTACGCTTAACTTACGAACGATTTATGAAAAATCACCTTATATCATTAATATTGTCTATCTTTTTATTTACTAATTGTGGGGATGCGCCAAAAGAATCTAACAGCACTACTCCTGCATCAAATAGCAAAGAACAAATCAATGCTCCTAGTCCTATTAAAAAAGTGGAGAAAAAAAGAATAGTATTTTTTGGCAATAGTTTAACGGCTGGTTATGGCTTAGATCCAGATCAGAGCTTTACTAGCTTAATACAAAAAAGAATTGATTCCCTATCATTAGATTATGAGGTCATCAATGCTGGTTTGAGTGGAGAGACCACCGCAGGTGGTGATAGTCGGATAGATTGGATATTAAAACAGCCGATAGATATTTTTGTATTAGAATTAGGAGGAAACGATGGATTAAGAGGTATTGCTCCTGAAAGCTCTTTTAAAAACTTACAGTCTATTATTAATAAGGTCAAAGCAAAAAATCCTGCTACTAAAATTATTTTAGCAGGTATGGAAGCCCCTCCCAATATGGGGGAAGCCTTCACTACCGCTTTCAGAGCAATGTATTCCAAGCTGTCAAAATCAAACAATACTTATTTAATTCCTTTTTTATTAGAAAACGTAGGTGGTATTCCAGAATTAAATCAACCTGATGGGATACACCCTACTGCAAAAGGCAATCTAATTATTACCGAAACGATTTGGAAAGTCTTAAAGGATGTATTGTAGCAAAAATGTAATTACTTAATACACTGTACCATAAAAAATATCAGCTATGTCATTACAACTACTTACTGATAGTGTGGACCGAATAGAAGGAGTCTCACGAAAAGAGTTTCAAGAGAAGTATATGATCCCACAAAAACCGGTCATTATAAAACATTTCTATGGAAAAGATGCTCCTCTATATAGCAAATGGAACTTTGATTATTTCAAAAAAGAATTAGGTCATCTAACGGTTGGCATTTATGATGCAGAAGGCAAAAAACAAAAAGATGATCGCTCTTACAAAGGAGCTCCTGATACTATGAAATTTGAAGATTACCTTGATTTGGTACAAGCTGGACCAACTAGCCGTAGACTGTTCTTATTCAATGTTTTCAAGCATAAAAAAGAATTGTTTAAAGATTTTAAATTTCCAAATGTAGCAGATCGTGTCTTAAAAAGACTACCCTTAGCTTTTTTTGGTGGAGAAGGTGCTATGACAAGAATACACCGAGATATGGATAATAGCAATGTATACCTAACGGAACTATCAGGCAGGAAAAGAGTGGTCCTTTTTGATCCAAAGTATTCGGAAATGTTGTACCGATACCCATTTGGTACACATACCTCCATTGATATTAACAATCCAGATTATGACAAGTATCCTGCATTAGATAAAGTAATTGGATATGACTGTATCATTGAAGCAGGAGATACTATTTTTATGCCTTCTGGATGGTGGCACCACATCGAGTATCAATCTGCTGGTATAGGGTTTTCAATGAGGTCTATCAGCCCTAAGACTAGTACCCTATTAAGAGGCTTATTTCAGATAGGTATATTAACCCACCTTGATGAAGCTTTACTATTTATCTTAGGAGATCGATGGTTTAATTATAAAAAAAATGTGGCGGAACGACGAGCAGCAAAGGCTTTAGCACAACATGAGGAACAGGATAAAATTATTCCTACAACTGTTTGAGACTCTCTAAAAAGATCTAAATAATATGCCCTCAAAAATATTAGCAATTCCCTTTCTATTAATAGTAGGTGCTTTAGGATATTACTCCTGGAAAATAGATGATTCCTATGTTTTTTATATCCTTCCTTTTTTTTTGATATTGGCTTTAATTTACATTTTTGCTCCTCAGGTAGATTGGTGGTGGTATGAACGATACCCTCCTGATGTGGACAAGCCAGTTCTCAAAATGTTAGAAAAGACCAATCCTTTTTACAATAAACTGACTCCAAAAGATCAAACAAAATTTAGACAAAAGATAGCTATGTTTGTAAAGGGCGTAAATTTTATGCCTAAGGGATGGGAGTCTATTCCTGAAGATGTAAAGTATGCCATTGCTGCTAATGCGGTGCAACTCAATTTTCATCAAACAGACTTATTATTTGAAGCATACGAAAATGTAGTAGTCTACCCAACTGCCTTTCCTTCTCCTCAATATCCAGAACATTTTCATTCCTCCGAAGTATTTAAAGAAGATGGGGTGCTACTCTTTTCTGCACAGGAAGTAATGTATGGAAGCCTTAAACCACAACAATATTATAATGTAGCTATGCATGAGTATGTAAAAGTATTCATGGACAAATTTCCTACTCCAGGTTTACCTAATTTCACAGAAGAAGATTGGTCCGATTTAGGAAAAGTAAGCCATCTTCAAGAGGTTCATATTCGACAAATATTAAATGTTCCTGATATTGATCCTACGATTGT
Organism: uncultured Saprospiraceae bacterium; assembly: GCA_964402245.1. GTDB lineage: Bacteria > Bacteroidota > Bacteroidia > Chitinophagales > Saprospiraceae > JAFMDF01. The sequence goes on from CAYOBX010000193.1 coordinate 3,947, forward strand.
AGCGGCTACTTTATATCATAGCTTTCCAGAAGGATTTCAAAAGATATTTCCAAAACAAGCGGGACAGTTAGATAATATCTTCGAGGCTAAGAGGCTGGCTGGCGCCACTTAATTTTTTTGAACACGGAGGCACAGAGCGCACAGAGGGAAAAACATTTTATAACGCTGTGTGCTCCGTGCCTCCGTGTTCCATACAAGCGGGACAGTTAGATAATATCTTCGAGGCTAAGAGGCTGGCTGGCGCCACTTAATTTTTTTGAACACGGAGGCACAGAGCGCACAGAGGGAAAAACATTTTATAACGCTGTGTGCTCCGTGCCTCCGTGTTCCATATTTCTCTCTCAATACTCTATTGGGTCAGGAAATTTGAAACGATAATTCAACTCCTTTTTCACCTTATAATTAGATACCTCTTTATAGGTATATTTCTCTTCTTCCAAAAAAGTAGGTAATTCAAATCCTTGCTTTGCAGCCTGATGGGTATAAAAATCTTTTTTTGTTGGATGTTCGTCAGAACAAACATTATAAATTGTTCCCCATTTTTCTTGCTCTATAATAGCGGTGATAACAGAAATGCAATCTTCTTGATGAACCATATTGACAGGAGCTAAACCATTTTTAAGTGCTTTTTTCCCTGCTAAAAAACGACCCGCAGGTCGTTCCAATCCTACTAAACCACCCATCCTTAAAATAGTCACCTCGATCTCAGATTGTCTCATTAAGAATTCTTCTACCTCCACTAAGGCATGTGCCGAAGTAGTCTCTGGTTTAAGTTCATCTGCTTCCGTAACGACACGATTGACATTACCATATACACTGGTAGAACTAATAAATAGAATTTTTCTAACACCATACTTTTTAGCATGTTCTACAATCGCAGCTATCTGCAAAGGATGAGAACGAGCCACATCTTTTCTTTTTCGACCAGGAGGTATGTTGATAAATAGAATATCACTTTGAAAGAATAGAGGAATATTATTGCCTTTAATCCGTTTATTTACTTCTATTAAAAAAGGAAGGATTTTATATTGGTGAAATGCTGTTAACTTCTGAGGGGAACGAGTAGATCCTTTCACAACGTATCCTTTATTTACTAAATGTATGGCTAAGGGAAATCCAAGCCATCCGCAACCTAGTATGCTAATTTTTGAGGTAGTTAAATTCAATTTTATATTGTTAAGTAACGACAAAAAAATAACTCCAACATTTGGACGGATTTATTCTTTCGTTGTTACTAAGGGTTTTCTTATAAAAATGAGATCGTTAAAAAACGGCTCTCTGTAAAAATAAATTATGTTAGGAATTTTCTTGCACTTTATCCGACATCATTAACTTGTCGAATTACCCCACCAACTTTATTTACCTTTTATTTAAAATAAAGCTACTTATTTAAAGAAAAGTTTAAATTATGGCAAAATTTCTGTATATTAACAGTATGTACAAAGATTTTGTCTATAAATACCGATAAACTTTTATCTTTGTATAGGATTAATCTTGTAATCTTTTTTGGTTCTCTGACAAATCCCGTGATTGTGGCGAAGATGGCAGGCACTTTCAAAGTGCCAGCCATCTCTGTTACTCAAACATAAGTAATTGATTTTCAATACTATTTTTTCTTAGCCTGACGGCTATGGTTTGTAACTTCGATGTTATACGATTATCATACGGCATCTAGGTTTCAAACCTCGACGATGCTAAACGTTCCACGACATTTGTCAAAGAACCATCTTTTTTAAACTACACAAAACAACTGGTTGCTATTGCTTTGCTTTAGCGTAACTCGTTGCATTATACTGTGAGAAAACACATTTCTCGCCATTAAATTCAACAATTAAATTAACATGGGATTAGTTATTTCCTTACTAAACCACAAGGGAGGTGTGGGCAAAACGACCAGTGCTATTAATATAGGTGCTGGATTAGTTGAATTAAACAAGAGCGTATTACTCATTGATTTGGACCCCCAAGCAAACCTTACCTTATCTCTAGGCATTCCTAGACAAAAAGCCACTATTTATGAAGCACTTAGAGGCGAATCAGAACTAGTACCTTATACGGTCAAAGAAGGTTTGGATGTCATTACCTCTACTCTTGATTTATCAGGTGCAGAAATGGAATTGATCAACGAGGCAGGTAGAGAATATATTCTTAAAGAGTTATTAGAGGTGGTGATTGAAGATTATGATTATATCATCATTGACTGTCCTCCTTCTTTAGGCTTATTAACCTTAAATGCTTTGACTAGTAGTCAATTGGTTTATATTCCATTACAAACAGAATTCTTGGCATTACAAGGTTTAGCGAAAATAAAGCAAATAGTAGATAAAGTTCGTTTTAGATTGAACAAAGAACTACAAATTGGTGGAGTAATCGCAACAATGTACGATCATAGAAAAGTATTGAATAGAGATGTTGTAGATACCATTAAGAAATATTTTGGTGCGAAAGTATTTGATACTTACATCAGAGATAATGTAGCACTAGCAGAAGCCCCTTCTCAAAGAAAGGATATTTTTTCTTACCAAAAAAGAAGTCCTGGGGCAGAAGATTATTTGAAATTGTGCCAAGAGATTTTAGTACGTACAGGCCAAACGGTAGAAGCCTAAACCATTAGTTATGGGACAAAAATAAATTGACCATTTTTTTTAGGATTTCAATTTAAAATATCAAATACCTCCCTACGGTCAGTTATTTGCTACTTTAAATTAAAATCAAATTGGTAAATCTATTTTCTTTGTGTCCCGCACCCAATTACATCAATTCTTCAAAAAAAATAAAGGTTGAGTAAGAAAAAATTTAAGGCTGGTCTTGAGAGTTTGTTTGGTGATCCCGCTATAGAGGGGATGTCTCCATTTCTTGTAGAAGAGAAAAAACCAAAGATTAAAACAGTCAAAAAAAGAAAACGATCTAATTCAAAAAACTTTACATCTGATCTAGAGACCTTATTTTCTACTGCGGTAGATAAAGAAGTCAAAGAGCAAAAGAGACAGCAGCAGATAAAAGGAAAAGCAACAGCTATCAAAAAGCGTTCGGATAGACCTGTAATAGGTATAGATGCTTTAATTCGTAAAACGATTGAAGATAAGAAAGAAGGTGCAACTGATGTAAGCTCTTTGAAAAAACGCTTAACCATTACCCTGGAAAAGAAAAAGCTTGAAAAATTAAAGAAAATAGCTAAAGAGAAGAAAACTTATCTTAGAACCATTATGGATGAGTTAGTCTCTGATTATTTATCAAAGGTTAATTAGCACGATGATAAAGCTAACATTTTAAAACGATGGTTGTGATTGTTTGGTGGTCAAGACTCGCCCGACTGCCGTTTGGCGGGCTGGTTGTGATTGTCATGTTGACCATCAAACAATCATGACAATCACAACAATCCTTCTACCCATCTAGCAGCCCGTCCATTCATCATCAAAAACGAATCTTGGAGCGACTACACGAATTTAGGCTCTTTTATAACCATACTCTACATCCTGAATTGTTACGTATGGAACGTAAACGTAAGCGTTTGCTTAGTTTATTAGCCCTTTCTTCTATTTTCTTACTCATTATTATTGCCTTACAATTCTATATCCACATACTGGCAGTGACGCTCATATTGCTCATTCTCGTTGGATTTTATATTGCCTATCTAGTCTATAAAATACGAGAATTTAAAATCACTTTTAAACCCAATATTGTTAGTTTAATTTTGGATTTTATAGATGATGACATCAATTATGGCACCTTAAGTTATGAAGCGGATAAAAAAATTCCTAAAAAAGACTTCTTAAAAAGTGAGCTGTTTGCAACAGACGCGCCTTACTATGAAGGAGAAGATTTTATCAAAGGCAGTTATAGAGAACTGCAATTCGAGCTATGCGAGTTGAATGTAAAAGAATACTCTAAAGTAAGAAACCGGCTAAATTATATCTTCAAAGGTATTTTTCTTCAAGGAGTCTATTCTGAAAAGAAAAAGGGTCGGATCATTGTTTTACCACGAGATTATCAACAATATCAGTCTAGAACCGTAAAAACTTTCTATGCCAATGGCGGGAAGCTAGTGAATGATGTGTTGAAACGATCTTTTGATGAAACCTTCATTACCTTGGCTAGTCGTGGAACCAATATCGAACAGGTTTTATCTCATGAGATGCAACTCGCACTGCTAAATTATAGAGAAGAAACAGAAAAGGAGATTTATGTATCCTTTATTAATAATAAAGTATATGTCGCTGTAACAGAACCAAAAGATATATTAGAACCAGAATTATTCTATTCTAATGTAAGTTTTGAGTTGGTTAGAGAATTTTTTGAAGAATTACAGCTATTACTTAGCATTTTAGAGGATCTGGATGTTAACAATTAATTAAACTTCTTGCTTGTCGTGCATACCTCCCTTAACTTTGATAGAAGAATGTTCAAATGTAAATGAATAAATTAGAAAATGACAAATTGAATAAATTGGGTAGCCGATTTTAGTTTAAACAGACTGTTGAAAATTTACGGAATGTCACTATTTACTCATTGACAAATCTATTCATTTACTCATTGACAAATCAAATCCCTACAATATATAATAATGAAAAATTATATCCTTTTCCTTTTTGCTTTCCTACTAATTGGTACCACCTCTTTATTAGCTAAATCCATTTCTTTGACTTGTGAAATCTCTGGCTGCGATCCCGCCGACGAGCTTTTTCTCTATCAATTCGAGGGTTTTGGTTTTACAAAGCTATATACGGCAAAAAAAAGTAAAGAAGGAAACTATGCTTTTAAAGTACCTGAAAGTAATTCTAAATTTTATTATTTAGGCAAAGCTCCTACCAAATTGCTACCGATCATTTTAGGAAACGAAGACAACGTGAAAGTAGTAGGAACCTGTAATGATTTTAGTAGAGTAAGTATCAAAGAATCTAAACTCAACTCCAGATATAGTCAGTTGAAAATCGAAATCGGTCAATTAAAAGCTAGATCTGGTCAGTTAGCTCAAAAATACCAACGCGCACGTACCGCTGAAGAGAAAGCCTTAGCGGCTTCCAATTTGGAAGACTTCGACAAAGATAAATTGACTTTATTAGAATCTTTTGGAGAACAGTTTCCTATACTAACAGAGATAACTGCCTTGAATACTTACTTATCCTTTTTACACAACCAAGAAGGCTATTATGATGAGGTAGATTATTTCGCCAATGAGTACTTTCGTTTTGTTGATTTTACCAACGAACTACATAATAATAATCCTTGGGTCTACGAGTCTTTTAGAGAATATACTCGAACGCTTGGTACTGCTGGGTTAGATAAAGCATTACATCAATCTTATTTGGATGATGTATTGAATAAATTCCCAGCCAACTCTGCTTCTTATCAAATGGCATTGAGCGGAGCAGTAGAAGCGATGTCTACTACCCGCCATCCTAACTATCTTTATTATGGCAAACAACTAATCAGGAAATTCGAAAAAACGCATCCAGAAGCAATTGGAGCAGTTAAGAAAAAAATCAACTCAGCTGGTGCATTTATAGTGGGAGGAGTTGCCCCTGATTTTGCTCAGCTAACCCCCGAAGGCGATTCTTTGAGTTTGAGTGATCTAAGAGGAAAAGTAGTCTTAGTAGATTTTTGGGCTAGCTGGTGTGGACCTTGTAGAAGGGAAAATCCACATGTAAAGAAGATCTATGAAAAATATAAAGATAAGGGCTTTGATGTACTAGGCGTTAGTTTAGATAAAACGCAACAAGCTTGGGTGGGGGCTATAGAAAAAGATGGCTTACCTTGGAAGCATGTTAGCGATTTGAAGGGATGGAAAAATGAAGTTGCTCAACTATATTCTGTTAAATCTATTCCACATACTATTCTATTAGATCAAGACGGCAAAATTGTAGCGAGTAAATTACGTGGTCCTCAATTAGAACAGGAATTGGCTAAGATATTTGGAGAATAGTTTTTTTCTTATATTTGCTCCGTAACACGGAATTCATTCCGTACACCCGTAACACGGAATTCATTCCGTACACCCGTAACACGGAATTTATTCCGTACACCCGTAACACGGAATTCA
>CAYOBX010000194.1:0-9955 GCA_964402245.1 uncultured Saprospiraceae bacterium
GTGGCTCACCCTACTCGATTAGGGGTAGTTCATTTATTAGAGCAACATCCTTTTTTGACGGTTACGGATATTTGTACCATGCTTGATACCGAGCAATCTCTTACTTCTCACCATTTACAAAATATGCGCTTTAAAGGCATATTGAGTGTAAAAAGAGACGGTAGAAAAATGCTTTATTCTTTAAAGGAACGAGATGTATCCCTAATCATTGAATGTTTAGATAATTGCCAATGTAATATGTGAGGAATGAAAATGAAAATTAAAATGTAAATTAAAATCAAAAGTAAGTAGTCGGACAAAAATAAACTAACATTTTAAAATGATGGTTATGACTGTTTGATTGTCTGATTGTCAACGTCACGCTGACAATCAGACAATCTAGCCATCAAACCATCAAAAAAGAAGTTAAAATACTTTTGTTCGACTACTTACTTAGCGTTAACTATCAAGTTACTTTGATTTTAATGGTCCAATTTATTTCTAACTTTTACCATATAGATTTCCTTAAAACAATTTGAAATAAACGACATTGGCATTAAATTTTAAATCTTTCGGACAAGGTTATCCTGTCATTATTCTACATGGTTTATTCGGGATGTTGGATAATTGGCAAACCATTGCTAAAAAATTAGCCGATCAATATACAGTATATATTGTCGATCAACGGAATCATGGTCGATCTCCCCACCTCCCTGAGTTCAATTATCAAGTTCTAGCAGATGATCTCCAGTCTTTTATGGAATCTAATTGGATTTATGAAGCACATATCATAGGGCATTCTATGGGGGGTAAGACGGCTATGCAGTTAGCGCTTTCCTATCCTGAAATAGTCAAAAAACTGGTCGTTGTGGATATTGCCCCTAAGCAATATCAACCAGGACATCAGCTTATTTTTGAGGCTTTACAGTCACTCGATTTGACAACAATAACCAATAGAAAAGAAGCGGCTTCTCGTTTAGGTATAACGATAAAAGACTCTGGTGTCCAACAATTTTTATTAAAAAACCTAAGTCGCAATACTAATGGTCAGTATGAATGGAAAATGAACTTGCCAGTTATTTATAAAAATTACCATCAAATTTTAGAGAATGTACAAATGGAAGAACCTTTCCAACATCCTACACTTTTTATAAAAGGTGGACAATCCAAGTATATTCAAGAAACAGATACTCCTACCATAAAAACCTTCTTTCCTAATACCAAAATAGAAACCATTCCCCAAGCAGGCCATTGGGTACATGCAGCGGCACCTAATGAGTTGTTAAATTTAGTTCATACTTTTTTTCAATAATAAGCATTTCTATTTTGGCACAGCTTTCTGAACATTACTATTAGAAGTCTTAGAATCTTACTAATCCATTCATCCTAAAATCCTAATCTCACCTCCATTAAGCATTTATTTCCTTTCGCTTTTCATAAACTAATATATTTTAACTAAGTTTGTATCATCAGGTGCAAAAAAGGTTACTACTTACAAATCTACTGGTCTAATAAATACAAAAGACTCCAAAGAAAACCAACTTAAACAGTCCTTTTATGCCGACAACATCTATTCCTAATGTGCAGAAAGATCCAACTATTACTTTTCAAGAAATCGAACGGGAACTAATCCTAAAGCAGTTGCAAGTCAACCGACTGCTAAGTCTTACCCAGGCCATCAATAATAATGTATCTTCTAGTGGACTATATAAAATGTACTCCTCTTTCTTGAATTTAGAAATGGGCATTAAGAAAATGGTGCTTTATTTCAATGAAAATGACAAATGGAAATCCAAGGCAGATATTAATGTAGCTCCTTCCTTACTAAATATTGATATCAGTGAAGAACTTCCTTCATATACAAAAGTTAGCAGCTTAGATGAATCAGATCATCCTTTAATTAGCCAGTTTGATGTCATCATTCCAGTAATCCATAAACAGGATCCTGTAGCCTATGTATTTATAGGCGGTTTGAAGGAAGAAGAAGATATGCTAAGTAAGGTTCAATTCATTACTACTGTTACCAATATCGTAGCCGTAGCTATTGAAAATAAAAGATTATTTAAAAGACAACTAGAACAAGAAAGATTAAAACGGGAAATGGAATTGGCTAGTGAGATGCAAAAGATGCTTATTCCTGCAGAATTACCAAGTGCCGCAGGTTATGAATTTGCTAGCATTTATCAACCGCACTTAGGGGTTGGTGGAGATTATTTTGATGTAATTAAATTTGATGAAACGCACTTTGCTTTTTGCATAGCTGATATATCTGGTAAGGGCGTAGCTGCAGCCTTATTAATGGCTAATTTTCAAGCCAACTTCCACAGTCTTATCCGTAAACGCTATCCGCTAGATGCATTTATCAAAGAATTAAATCAATCTGTGCTACGGATTACCAATGGAGAAAAGTTCATCACTTTTTTTGTAGCAGAATACAACACAGAATCTAGAGAATTAACCTATATCAACGCTGGACACAATCCGCCTATCTTAGCGATGAATAATAAAATTCATTTTCTTAAAAAGGGTTGTACTATACTAGGATCTTTTTCTACCTTACCCAATATAGAAATTGGACAATGCATTATTGAAACGCCTGCTATCTTATTAAGTTATACAGATGGATTAACAGATGTAACCAATAAGGATGGAGAGTTTTTAGAAGATGATGTCTTATACGATTTCACCATGCAAAATGCACACCTACCTGCGAAGGAATTTAATCAACAACTTTTAAAGAAAATAGAAACCTTTAAACAGGGCCGGGCTTATCCTGATGACTTTACGGTGTTGACTTGTAAGATATTCGAATGAGAGTTACAGAGTTAGCAGCTCTATTTAGATGAATTAGAACACAGAGGCACGGAGCGCACAGAGTTGTATGTATATAGACTCTGTGTGCTCCGTGCCTCTGTGTTCTAAATTATAACGCTCCCTATCTCCTTATTTCATGCCCATAGCTTCCTTCTGATTATATTTACCAAAAGCATCCAATCCACATTCTAAGAATGCCGCATAGTCATTAGCTTCTGGCATATAACCTACAGGATTATTCAATGGCTGCTGACCATCAGGTGTCAACAATACATAATAAGGTTGTGTATTACTTTTGAAACGAGCTGCTTGGAAGTGCGCCCATTTATTACCGTAGGTACGTAATTTCCGTTTAGTACCATTCGCTCTCACTACTTCTACTTTTTCTGACTCTGGTAAGTCTTTTTTATCATCTACATATAAAGAAATCAACACGTATTTTTCCTTTAACTGATCGTAGACTTGATCCTGTGGCCATACATTCTCTTCCATCTTTCTACAATTCACACAAGCATATCCTGTGAAATCTAGTAAGATGGGTTTGTTAACTTGTTTCGCATATTCTATTCCTTGATCGTAATCCTTAAAACAATTTAAGTTTTGTGGACAATCACAAGGGTATAAAATACTATAACAAGCAGGCGGTGCAAAACCACTCAAATAAGTTAAGGATTTTAAAGAACCTGCTTCTTTGTCATATATAAAGCCTGTTGCCATATAGGCAGCAAAAGCAAAGGAAGCAATGCCTGTTACGATACGTCCAATGCTTAGTTTTTGAACTGCAGAATCCTTTGGAAATTTAATCTTACCAAATAAATATAAGCCTAAACCAACAAAAGTCAATATCCATATTAACAATACAGGTTCAACTTTTAAAATATTCCAATGGGAAACCAAATCTGCATTAGATAAAAATTTAAATGCTGCGGCTACCTCTAAAAATCCTAAAGTTACTTTTAGTGTATTCAACCATCCTCCTGATTTTGGTAAAGCTTTCATCATACTTGGGAACATCGCAAATAAGGCAAAAGGCATAGCCAATGCTAAACCGAATCCGCCCATCCCTGAGGTTAATTGCATGGCACCTCCATCGGATGTTAAAGCACCTGCTAATAGTGAACCTAATATTGGTCCAGTACAAGAGAAAGAGACCAAGGCTAAAGTCAAAGCCATAAAAAAGATACCCAATATACCACCTGCGCCTTCTGCACCACTAGACTTCGACACCCAACTTTCAGGCAAGGTTAATTCATAATAGCCAAAGAAAGAAAAAGCAAAAAACATAAAGATGAAAAAGAAGGCTATATTCAACCAGACATTCGTAGAAATTTCATTCAATATATCTGGATTAATCGAATCCATTAAATGGAAAGGAATACTCAATATTATATAGACCATAAAAATGAAGAAGCCATATAGTAAAGCATTCATTAATCCCTTTGATCGATTTTCACTTCCTTTAGTAAAGAAACTTACCGTTAACGGGATCATAGGAAATACACAAGGCGTTAATAATGCCAATAAGCCACCGATAAAGCCTAAACCAAATATAGCCCATAAACCTTTGCTTTCTTCTGGTGCAGGACTGCCACAATCTTGAATAAGTGCTGTTCCATCTCCTTGCTCCATTGTAGCTACCCCTTGATTCGTAGCTGCGCCAGCAGCAGATATATCTCCTATAGAAGCTGACAGTGTTGCTGGGACGATTCGATATGGCTCCACTAAAGGAGGCGTACAAGTTTCATTATTACAAGCCATAAATTCCACCTCTCCTTCGATTGGCTGATTTGCATCTGTTACTTTTACTCGTTGAACGAAGGTAGCTTTACCTCCTTCAAACTTAGTAACGTTTAGGTCAAAAACTGGTTCGTATGCTTCTTTCAATTCCCCTACCTCTTTTGCCGCTCCAACTAATTCATAATGAGTTCCATTTGTAAAATAGAAAGCTGTTGGGATTGGGCCACCTTCTTCTGTATGCTGAGAATAGGTATACCATCCTTTATCTAAGGTAGCAACGAAAGTTAAGTCATATTCTTCCTCATTAACCTTTGCCGCAGTAACCGTCCAATCTGCTGGATCTAAGATACCGCTGTTATCAGCACTTGAAAGATCTTCTCCTAAATGTGCTGCCGATTCGGCAGCAGGATCACTCATTTCTTCTTCAGGGATTTGTTCTGAGAATTGGGGTTTGTTTTCTTCTGTGGTAGGCTGCTCTTTTTGAAGAATCGTTTCTTTAGCAGCTTCGCTTTTCTGCTCCGCTTCTTTTGTTGTGTTAAGGACAACACTACCTATTGTATTGGATGCTGTATTTTTTGCAGCGTTTATTACTGTACCTGTTGATTTGTTAGCCTCCTTCTGTGTTTCATTAACAACACTACCTATTGTATTGGATGCGGTGTTTTTTGCATCATTAACTATTGTAGTTGCTGATTTAGCAGCTTCTTTACTTTTTTCTTGTGCAGATTCTACTGCACCAGTTGCTGCTTTTACTATAAATTCAAAATCCTCTTCTGTAGGTGGCAAACAGCGCGTAGCATCACAAGTCATAAATTCTAAATACCCTACAATAGGTTTAGAATAATCTGTCACCTTTATCTTTTGCTTGAAAGTCGCTACTTTAGAAAAAGTAATTAAGTCCATCTCAAAGACGGTATCAAAAACTTTTTTCTTGTTTTTCTCTGCTTCCTCTGTTTTTCCTAACTTTTCATAGTTCGCTCCTTCATCAAAGTTGAAGCTAGTAGGAATTGGCCCATCCAAAGATTCTAAATACTGGGAATAAATTTTCCACCCATCGTCTATTGTAGCAGTGAAGATAAGTTCAAATTCATCATTCCCAATAGATTGATGATCCATCTGCCATTTTACAGGCGTTAAGATTTGTCCAAAGGTAGAAATAGTCAATAATAAGAGAACTCCTAAAGTAGTTAGGGCTTTCATTGGTAACATTTTTACGATAGAAAATTATAAAATCCAAATAGAAGCAGAAGACAATACTTCCTATATATCACTTAATAAACAGAATTTGTTTCGCATTAAGTGTCTTTTGAGCTACACTTAACATTATTCAATCTATGGCTTTCTTATAAAAATGAAATTCATGGAAATTACGTTGAAAAATATAAGGTCGAAGTTACAAATCATAGCCGTCAGGCTAAGGTTCTTTATCTTGAGACTCGGCAACAAGTATGATTACTATCTTTCTTTAGAGGCAGCAATTTTGTTAGGTTTTTTTATAAAAAAACCTAACAAAATCGCTGCCTCTAAAAAACTATATCAAAGCTACTGCAATAGAAACCGTTATAAACAACTTCTTTCATTCGCCGATAGCAATATCAAACTCCACCTCTTGAGGAGGCAAACATTGCTCATTATCACAAGCCATAAATTCTAAATAGCCAGTCAAGTTCGTAGCTTCCTCTTTTACTTTCACTTTTTGGCGAAATAAAACCAAACCACTAAATTTGATCACATTTACCTCAAATAAAGTATCGAACCCTTCTTTCTTCTTTCCTTCTTCTATTACATCTCCTATCAATTCAATCGCTGTATTTTCATTCGCATAAAATCCAGTAGGAATTGGACCGCTTGGATCTGTGTGTTGGGAATAGATATACCATCCTGGTCTCACATCTGCACTATAGGTAATAGTATATTCTTGCGTTCCCGTTTTCTCTGCAAAAAAGGACCACGTAACAGGACTCGTTTCTTGTGCTAAAAGAGAAAGACTAGAAAGTAAAATCGCTAACAAGATGAGGTATGCGTTTTTCATAATAAAGTCGGTAGTTTATTTGATGGTAACTTCCATGTCAAACATAGAATCAGCAAAATTTCACTTTTTTTATATAACAAGCTACTTTTACACTTCTGCTTAACAAAAATTTATGACTTTTTTAAATCCTTTTGATAAAACTAGAGGATGCAACTAAACTATCTCTACTTTTGAAGGTTAACAAAGGGATATTCATTTAATCCTAATGAACCAAAAATTATACCCTAAACAGAAAGAGATCAGAGGCCAGACCATTTCATTGTCAGAAGTCAGATTTATGACGTTGACACCGTTTCATTCAAGTATTAGCGGTCTGACAGCGTAGCGATCTGACTTCTGACAGCAAAGCGGTGTGACTTCTATATAATAAAATACATGTTAGAAATAAGAAACTTGTCAAAAAAATATACTAGCGGATCAAAAACAGTAAGTGTATTAAAAGATATTAATTTTAAAATAGAGGCCCAAGAGATTGTATCTATCGTAGGCCCTTCTGGCAGTGGCAAAACTACTTTGCTTGGTCTTTGTGCTGGTCTAGATAAGGCGACAACAGGAACCGTCATTTTAAACAGTAAAGCCTTAGAACCATTATCAGAAGATGAAAGAGCCAAATTACGAAATGATTGTGTTGGTTTTATTTTTCAAAACTTTCAACTCATACCTACCCTAACTGCTCTAGAGAATATCATGGTCCCATTGGAATTAAGAGGGGTATCTGGCAGCGAAAAAAAAGCTATGGACTTGTTGAAAAAAGTCGGATTGGCTGATCGGCACGATCACTACCCTACTCAATTATCTGGAGGGGAACAGCAGCGCATATCATTAGCAAGAGCTTTTTCTAATGATCCTAAAATACTTTTTGCAGATGAGCCTACTGGTAATCTAGATGAAGAGACTGGACAAAAAGTAGAAGCTTTATTATTTCAACTTAATAAGGAAATGGGAACGACCTTAGTCATTGTGACGCATGATTTAAGTTTGGCCGCTAAAACGGATAGAGTTATTAAATTGAAAGGCGGAAATATTATGGAAGATGTTAGACAGTAGCGTTATCTTAAAAAGTCAAGCGTAGCCCTGCTATGCTTGATTTTAAAAGCACTTTTAAAAATCAAAATAATGGCGCATCTTGGTTCAATTTATTTAATCCTTTTTACTAAGTAACGATCCCGTCAATCTTTAAAATTTAATTTTTTAATAACAAAACTTGACAATAAGAAATCGAATACATAACTTTATATCATCATATCACTTTCGCACATTGTTTTATACACGCCATTTTAAATTCCAAATAAAATATTTTTTACACTCTAATTTAGAGCAGAATCGTTCCTTTCATTAGAGGCAGGTTGAACCCAACTCCTCTCTTCACACTATAGAGTTTCCGTATCCATTTAATTATGGATGCGGTTTTTTTTACATTCTTATTAAATTTTCAATAGACTTGTTACCCTTTAAGAAATGCTTCTATGAAATTTGGATTTTTTCGATAGTTTGGCTTAAAAAATTAGTGCATAGCCTAGCTACGGACTCATTTTTTAGGACAAAAAATCGGATTCTCCGCATCTCTGCGCCTCTGCGTTCAATACCCTATTTTGCTTGCAAAATTCCTATTAAACAGCCTCAGGTGTTCATTTACATGCCCCAAGTTGTTATACATTCAATTTAATTATTCACTAATTTAAATTTTAAAGAAATAAACAGCTCCAGAAAGTTATTTATCATCAAAAAAAATGATTTATTTGTAAATAATTTAATAGTATTAAAATTTTTAATAGGCAGTATATGAATTTAAGTAAAATCAGAAGAGCAGAAGATATTGAAAATTTTAAAAAAACCGTCTTAGATACAGCCATACTTTTAATGCGAGAAACAAAAGAATGGGGCTCAGTATCAGTCAATAAGATTGCTAAAATAATGCGATATACCCCTCCTAATATTTACCATTATTTTAAAAATAAAGATGATATTTTATTTCAATTATGTCAAAGAGGATCCACTATCATAGGCACTAAACTAGGAGTTGTTGATAGTAAAACCTTCAAGACTAATGAAGAAAAGTTATATCAAATGGGCCTACAATTTTGGGATTTTTCGGTACAACACGAAGAGTTATACAATTTAATGTTCCATGTACGTCAAAAAAAGTTAGAGCTAGATTTAATTCTAGAAAATATAGAAATTCTAAAAAATACCATTAAAACTATTAATCCAGATATCCAATCTGACGAAGAAGCTTTCCAAATTTATCAAGGCTTTCATAGTCTCATTCATGGGTTCATTTCTATAAAATTAAACAACCGAATTCCTATCGGAGATCATATTTCCTACCAAAAATTATTTGAAAAATCTTTAAAAAAGTACGTTAGTCAAATTTAATTTTTTAAAGTTTACATTTAATAGTATTAAATTTTTTATGGAAAATAATTACAATTTATATCTTTGCTTAAATATTTAATAGTATTAAATGATTTATTATCACTAAAATCATAAAAGAATAGAGAGCAGAACCCCTTTAACTAAGAGAATAGAGATTGCAACGTGGGTATCTACTCTCTATTCTCAATTTGGTTTCAATTTCCTTTTCGAATTAGTGAAGCCCCAATTATTGCTTATGCTGGAGAAAGTACGGTAAAAGGAACGACCTATGATTTATTATATGCCACTTGGGGCAGTGAAGCAGCTAACCGAGAATATGACCAATATGTTTTATACTTAAATCAAGATACTAAAATAGTGGAGTGGCTAAATTTTACCTATAGAGGGAAAGCCAAATTTGTAAATGCTACTGCCCAGTTTACGGACTTCCAAACCGTTAATGGAATCGTTACGCCTTTTTCTCACCACACTACTTTTGGCGCACCAGAAAGTGAAGGGTTTAAAATGGGTACAAAAAGTTACTTGTGGATTCAGTTTGGAGAGCAGAAGGTAATGAGTCGAAAAATATAGATTTTAAAATCTTTTAGAAATAAACAATGCCAACAAATAAATTTGCGTTCATTTTTATCCTTTTCTACTGTTTGTTTTTACAACAGTTCGCCAACGCACAGGTTTTGGATTCACTCCCTGCTCCAAATGTTATCCTAATAGTAATAGATGATTTGGGTTGGAAAGATGTTGGCTATCATGACAGCGAAATCAAAACGCCAACAATAGATAGACTGGCAAAAGAAGGCGTGGAACTAAATCGCTTTTATGTGCATCCAACTTGTTCTCCTACGCGAAGTTCTTTAATGACTGGAAAGGCAGCTTTACGTTTAGGATTCTTAAATCCAATGGGGAAAAATTATAAAAAAGGACTGCCTTTGTCAGAAAAAATAATGCCCCAGTATTTTAAGGAGAAAGGGTATCAAACCAATCTGGTGGGCAAATGGCATTTGGGCCGATATACAAAAG
>CAYOBX010000195.1:0-9953 GCA_964402245.1 uncultured Saprospiraceae bacterium
CTAAGAACAAAATAACCTCGTCGAAATCATGAATTTATTCTTTCGTCGTTACTAACTCTAGTTCAGAAATTAAAACTTAACTTACCGTTATCTACTTGATTAATAATCAATTAACTACCTTAGCTAAATAAATTCCTATTCGTATATTTTTTTCGAAGACTAATCACAGAGTCGCTTTCTGCGTCCCCGTGATTTAATTCTTTGGGATTAAACTTTCGGGGGCGCAGAAAGCGACCCCGAAATAAAAAATATATAACAATCACTATAAATGAATCTAAGCATTGGTAAACCTCTTTTTTTACTATTATTAAGTATACTTCTTTTTGGAGGCTGCACTTCCCAAAAAGAAAAGCCTTTATTTAAGTTAATTCAACCAGAGCAAAGTAATATCACCTTTGCCAATAATATTACCAATACAGACTCTTTAATTACTGTCAGTTTTGAATACCTATTTAATGGCAGTGGGGTCGCTGTAGCGGATTTTAATCAAGATGGTTTACAAGATGTCTTCTTTACAGGAAACATGGTTTCTAATCGACTTTATTTGAATCAAGGCGACCTGAAGTTTGAAGATATTACAGAAAAGGCAGGATTAACAAGCATTGATAAATGGTCTAGTGGCGTGGCAATAGCGGATGTCAATAACGATGGATGGCCAGATATTTATATTTGTGTAGGTGGCTTATCTACATCGCCTGAAAAACGAAAGAATCTATTATACATCAATCAACAAGACAATACTTTTAAAGAATCGGCGGAGGCATATGGTTTAGCAGATGTAGGCTATAGTATCAATGCAGGATTTTTTGACTATGATAAGGATGGAGACTTAGATATGTACTTATTAACGACCGAGCTAGACCCGTATTGTTGGACAGAATTTAAACCAAGAAGAGTGAATGGAGAAGCTTCTAATACGGATCGTCTATATCGAAATGATGGAAATAACACCTTTACGGATGTATCCAAAGAGGCAGGTATTTTATATGAAGGCTATGGCTTGGGATTGGGCTTCTTTGATATCAACGAAGATGGCTGGACAGACATTTATGTAGCGAATGATTTTTTGAGTACAGATGTGATCTATGTCAATAATCAAGATGGTACATTCACCGACAGAATCCATGAATATATAGATCATTCAAGTCGAAATAGTATGGGAACAGACTTAGTTGATTTTAATAATGATGGACATATGGATATTATGGTGGTAGATATGCTGCCAAAAGCCAATAAGCGACAAAAATCTATGTTTGGTTTTTTTAATTATGATAAATTTCAATTAGGTTTAGATCGGAATTATCAAGCGCAATATGCTCGGAACACCCTACAAATGAATAATGGCAATGGCTCCTTTAGTGAAGTAGGCCAATTGGCTGGAATAGATCAAACGGATTGGAGTTGGACTACCCTATTCGCAGACTTTGATAATGATGGTTGGCAAGATTTGATGATTACTAATGGCTATCGACAAGACATTACCAATATGGATTTTGCCACCTATAGTCGACAAGTTTCTAGTTCTCCTATTGGTACGTCGAAAGCTAAAGAGGACCAAATGCTGGCGAAATTAAAAGAACTAAAGGAAATAAAAGAACACAATTTTTTATATAAAAATACAGGGCAATTCCCTTTTGAAGATGTATCTGAAAAATGGGGTTTTGATGTACCTACTTATTCCAATGGTGCTGTATACGCAGATATGGATCAGGATGGAGATTTAGACATACTCATCAATAATATTGATGCACCTGCCTTCTTATATGAGAATACCCTTTATAATGAAACCAATAAAACATCAACGAATAATTTTTTAAGAGTCAATTTAATAGGCGATGACAAATCAGGCATCGGTGCAAAGATTAGTTTAAAAAATGGAGAAGATATTCAGTATCGCTATGTAAATCCATATCGAGGCTATCTCTCCACAATCGAAAGTACTATACATTTTGGAGTAGGAGAAGCTACCCAAGTTGATGAATTAACAGTCACTTGGTCTGATGGTAAAATTCAAAAATTAACCAATGTATCAAGCAATCAACTACTAAGTATTGATTATAAAAATGCCCGCTCTACACCGCAGCTCAACACTCAACAAAACCAGCTTTTTACAGCATTAAACAATTCATTGTCAACTATTTACAAACATCAGGAAGATGATTTTGTTGATTTTAAAGTACAAGCCATTTTACCCCATAAGCATTCTCAAAACGGGCCGGGCATTACAGTGGGTGATGTGAATGGAGATGGCTTAGAGGATTTTTATGTAGGCGGTTCTATGGGCTATCAAGGTGGTTTGTTTTTTCAGAAAGAAGATGGTACTTTTCAACAAACCAATCATTCAATTGATGCTACTGTAGAAGATATGGGAAGTTTGTTTTTTGATGCAGATAATGATGGAGATTTGGACTTATATATCGTGAACGGAGGGAGTACCCAAAAAGATAATAATCCTTTGTATCCAGATCAATTTTATCTCAATGATGGAACAGGAAATTTTACCTACGCTCCTTCTGCCATTCCAATAATAAACGCCAGTGGCTCGACCGTAATAGCCAATGATTACGACAAGGATGGTGACTTAGATTTATTTATAGGAGGTCGAATTAGTCCAGGAAAATATCCCATAGCCCCCAAAAGTTATTTACTTAAAAATGATTCTGAAAATGGCAATGTTCAATTCACAGATGCCACCCCAAAAGCTCTCTCAGAAATAGGTATGGTCACTTCTGCCATATGGACAGACTACGACAATGACGGCTGGAAAGATTTAATGCTAGTAGGTGAATTTATGCCTATCACTTTCTTCAAAAACGAGAAAGGTAAAATTCATCCTTCATCCTTCATCATTCATCATTCCAATGGCTGGTGGAATAGCCTAAACGCTGCCGACTTTGACAATGATGGAGATACCGATTATATACTTGGAAACTTAGGTTTAAATACCCGTTTTAGAGAAGTTTCAACAAAGGAACCTCTATGCTTATATGCCAAAGACTTTGATAAAAATGGGAGAATAGATCCAGTTATCTGTTATTACATTGAAGGAGAAAATTACATCTCTGCTTCAAGGGATATGCTGATAAAACAAATCAATTCCATGCGGGTTCGATTTAAAACCTATGGTCAATATGGGGCTACTCCATTTGATCGCTCTTTTACACCAAAAGAACTAGCTGATGCTCTGGTATTAAAGGCAGAAACTTTCGCTAACAGCTATCTAGAAAATAAAGGGAATGGCGATTTTGAATTAAGGGCTTTACCGATGGAAGCCCAAGTCGCTCCGATTTTTGGGATGCTCCATGAAGATCTTAATCAGGATGGAAACTTAGATGTTTTACTAGTCGGTAATTCCTATGCAACAGAAACGGCTTTAGGGCAATATGATGCAGCTAAAGGAATTGTTCTCCAAGGAGATGGTACAGGACATTTTAATGATATTCCTGTTAATAAAAGCGGATTTTTTGTAGATAAAGATGCTAAAGGCATCGCAAAAATTGTTACTAAAGAAGGACAAGCAAACTACTTAGTTAGTCGGAATAATGCAGACCTAAAAGTATTTGCAAAGAATGGTGTTGCTGATAAATATATGCCAATAGCTTCAGGAGCTAGTCATGCAATTATCGAATTGGCAAATGGCCAACAACGAAAGGTCGAGTTTTATTATGGCAATACTTATTTGTCTCATTCTAGTCGTACTTTGCAGGTGCCAACCAATGCTACTGCAGTAAGTGTTTTTGATAATAATGGAAATAGTAGTGATTTATTACAATGAGAAAATTAATTAGTTATTTTATACAATTGTGGGTAGGAGCCAACCTTTGTGGTTGCCCTAACAAGAGTACAAAATCCAACAATAAGGCAACCACAAGGCTTGGCCCCTACCATGGATTATTAAAATATGGCATTTCAAAAATGCCTATTATTTACACGGTTCTATTATCAACAATTTTTATGGGCTGCCAAACAGATCCCAAAACTCCCCAATTATTTCAACTATTAGACTCAACCCACACCAACATCCATTTCGAAAACACCATCATAGAAACCGACTCCTTCAATATGTACGAGTTTATGAATATCTACACAGGAGGAGGGGTCGCTATTGGAGATATAAATAATGACGGACTAGAAGATATTTTCTTTAGTGGAAATAACGTGCCCAGCAAATTGTATCTCAATAAAGGAGATTTAAAATTTGAAGACATTTCTGATATTGCTGGAATTCACACCAATCGTTGGTGCGCAGGGGCTTCCATGGTAGACATTAATCAAGATGGCTGGATGGATTTGTATATAAGTGTATCTGGCAGTGGAACATCTGAGCAAAAACAAAATCTATTATACATCAATCAACAAAACAACACCTTCCAAGAAGCAGCCCAAGCGTATGGCTTAGCGGATGATAGTCAAAACATGCATGCTAGTTTTTTTGACTATGATGGAGATAATGATTTAGACGTTTTTATGATTGTTAATCCTGTCGATTATTCCATGTCTAATGTCAATAACATCAAAGAAAGAGCCTTAAATGGGGAGGCATTAAGTACCGATAAATTATATCGAAATGAAGGAAATGGCATCTTTAAAGATGTCTCAAGAGAAGCAGGTATTTTAATAGAAGGCTATAGCTTAGGAGTAGCAACAGCAGATATCAATCAAGATGGCTGGACTGACATTTATGTATCCAATGATTTTTTAACCAATGACATTTTATATGTCAATAATGGAGATGGGACTTTCTCTAATAAAGCTGCGGAGTATTTAAACCATACCAGTTTTGCAGGAATGGGTTCCGATATTAGCGATATAAATAATGATGGCTTATTAGATATTATGGTCGTCGATATGTTGCCAGAAGATAATTATCGTCGGAAAATGATAATTCCAGGTTCGAGCTACGATCGTTTTCAATTGACATTGGATATGGGTTACGAACCTCAGTATACTCGGAATACGCTACAATTAAACAATGGAGATAATACCTTTAGTGAGATAGGCCAGTTAGCAGGGATCGACCAAACAGATTGGAGTTGGAGTAGTTTGTTTGCAGATTTTGATAATGATGGAGATAAAGATTTAATAGTAACCAACGGTTTTTTAAGAGATGTAGGCAACCTAGATTATATCAGTTATCAAAGAAAAAACAACTCTCCTTTCGGCTCAAAAAAAGAACAGTATGCCAGTCGGCTCAAAGAAATTCAGAATTTAGGTGCTGTACAAATACCAAATTACATTTATGAAAACAGAGGAGATTTAAGCTTTCAAAAAAGGACAAAGGCCTGGGGTTTGAATCAAGCAAGCAATTCTAATGGTGCTGCTTTTGCAGATTTAGATCAGGATGGAGATTTGGATTTGGTTATTAATAATGTAAATGATAAAGCTTTTATTTATGAAAATAAAACGAGTCAAATCCATGCAAATAATTATTTGAAAATTCGTTTTCAAGGATCAGAAACTAATAGGTCAGGTATTGGTACAAAAGTGACTATTTTTTCAAATGGCCAACAACAGTTTGCCCAACATTCATTGTACAGAGGCTACGAATCAACGGTTAGTCAAGAGATGCATTTTGGATTGGATACGCTCCATCTAATTGATTCGATACAGGTCACTTGGACCGACGGGAAAACAGCTTTATTAAAAGATATAGCAGTCAACCAAACAATTACTTTATCTTATAGCGAATCAGCTACAAGAAATAACATTAAAAAAGACAAAGAAACTCCTTTTGTAGAAATAGCCAAAGCAAAAGGATTAAACTACACCCATCAAGAAAATGATTTTGCAGATTTCAAAGTTCAACCTTTACTACCGCATAAACATTCCCAAAATGGCCCAGGCATAGCCGTAGGCGATATCAATGGAGATGGTTTAGAGGATTGTTATATTGGTGGTTCAGCAGATTATTTTGGAGCATTCTTTCTTCAACAAACAGACGGGAATTTTAATAAACAATCACAACAATTAGATTCTATTTATGAAGATATGGGTACTCTATTCTTTGATGCAGATAATGATGGGGATTTAGATTTATATGTTGTAAGTGGTGGAAGTAGTTCTCCTCCTAAATTTAAAAAATACCAAGATCGCTTCTACCAAAATGATGGTAAAGGAAATTTTCAAAGAAAGGAATCAGCATTACCAGCAACTAATGAAAGCGGTTCTATTGTAGTTGGAGCAGATTATGATCAGGATGGAGATATAGATCTTTTTATTGGCGGAAGAGTCAAAGTAGGTAGCTACCCAATGCCTCCAAAAAGTTTCTTACTTAGGAATGACAGTGAAAATGGTACGGTTAAGTTCACTGATGTAAGCCCAGAATCGCTTTCAGAGATCGGCATGGTTACCTCCGCCTTATGGACCGATTATAATAATGACGGCTGGCAAGATCTACTCCTAGTAGGCGAATTCATGCCTATCACTTTCTTCAAAAATGAAAAGGGAAAAATTCATCCTTCCTCATTCATCATTCCTCATTCCGCAGGCTGGTGGAATAGCCTCACAGCAGGTGATTTCGATAAAGATGGAGATATAGATTATCTAGCCGGTAATTTAGGTTTAAACGCTAGGTATAAAACCTCCCCAGAAGAGCCCTTCTGCGTCTATGCCAAAGACTATGATAATAATGGACGAATCGATCCCATACTTTGTCAATATATTGAAGGCGAAAATTTTGTAACCCATCCTCGTAGTCAACTCATTGCTCAAATTAATGCCATGCGAGTTCGTTTCAAAACCCATGAGGATTATGCAATTAGACCCTTTGATAAATCCTTTTTGAAAAAAGAAATTGATGAAGCTTTTGTTTTAAAAACAGAAACTTTTGCTAGTACTTATATAGAGAATAAAGGTGGAGGCAATTTTGAACTAACAGCTCTACCAATAGCCGCCCAAGTAGCTCCTATTTTTGGTATGCTACCAACAGACTATAATGGAGATGGGAATCTAGATGTATTAGTTGTTGGAAATTCTTATGCTACTGAAACTTCCATTGGTAAATATGATGCACTTAAAGGATTGATATTAGTAGGAGACGGTCAAGGAAAATTTGAAACCATTTCAGCATCACAAAGCGGATTCTTAGTCGATTCGGATGCAAAAGGATTGGCTGCTATAATGGATAAGCATGGTCAAATGAATTATTTAGTTTCCAGCAATCAAGCAGCCTTAAAAGTATTCCAAAAAAAATCATCCAATCAACATGAAATAATACCTGTAGAAAAAGAGGATACTTACGCCATTTTAGAATTTAATGATGGTAAAAAAGAACGACGAGAATTTTATTTTGGTAATACGTATTTGTCTCAATCTTCTAGAGTACTAATTTTGTCAAAAGAAATAAGCTCTGCTACTATTTTTAATTCAAAGGGAACAAGTAGAGCAGTGAAATGACCTCAAAGCTAACCATTACAAAATCTTAAAATTAGAATAAGATGAATGAAAATTCACGAATATATATCTTGATACTTCTATTAACGCTTCTACTAAGCAACTGCCAAAACGAACCATTCAACACCCAAAAACTAGACACTGCTACTCAATTCCAACTAGTAGATTGGAATAAAAAGTTAACCAATGTAGTAGTAGCAGATATCTTCACACCTCCAGTATGTAGCCGTATCTATGTCTACTCTAATATCGCAGCGTATGAAGTATTGGCCATAGGAAGCGAACAACATAAAAGTTTTGCAGGACAATTAAAAGAGTTGTCTCCGATTCCTCCACCTGTGGAAGGGCAAGAATTATATCTACCATTAGCAAGTGGTGTCGCTTTTGCCAAAGTAGGAAAAGATTTAGTATACGACCAAGATAAGATGGAAGAAAATTTGAAGCGTTATTTAAAAGAAATAGAAGATCTAGGCATTCCAAAATCTACCTTTGAGAATTCGGTAGCCTATGGAGAAAAAGTAGCAGCCCATATTCTAGCCTGGGCAGGAAAAGATGGATACTTGGAACGATCCGCCTTACCCCAGTATGTCTTAGAAGAAGAACCAGGAAAATGGAAACCTACCCCACCCGATTATATGCCAGCCATTGAACCTCATTGGAATACCTTGCGAACTTTCGTTATTAATAATGCAGAACAATTTCCACCCACAAAACCAACTGCCTTTAATACAGAAAAATCTTCTCCTTTTTATAAGGAAACAATGGAAGTATATGAAGCAGTAAATAATCTAGATGAAGAACGTTTAGAAATAGCAAAATTTTGGGACTGCAATCCTAATGTCTCTCATACCAAAGGGCATCTTATGTTTTTTGATCAAAAAATTTCTCCTGGAGGGCATTGGGTGTCAATTGCGGGAATAGCTATCAAAAAGGAACAAGTAAACTTATTACAATCTGCCAAAATATTGGCGATGACGACCATCACTTTAGCAGATGCTTTTATTAGTTGTTGGGATGAAAAATACCGGAGTAGCTTAGTGCGTCCCGAAACCTATATCAACGAACATATTGATCCTGACTGGAAACCAGTTTTGCAAACCCCTCCTTTTCCAGAATATACGAGCGGACATAGCGTCATCTCCTCCGCAGCAGCAGTTATGCTAACCCATCTCATGGGTGACAATATCGCTTTTCAAGATTCCACTGAAATTCAATGGGGCTTACCTGTAAGAAATTTTAACTCTTTTTATGAAGCTGCGGATGAGGCTGCGATTAGTAGATTATATGGAGGAATACATTATATGCCAGCAATAGAGAATGGTGTTTCTCAAGGAAAGATAATTGGCAATTATTTAGTAGAAGAATTGAAAGATTATTAATTTTCCAAGATAATTCTCTACCTTTAAATCATTCCAACTATCACCTACTAAAATCAACAACATGAAACTAGGCGCATTCTCCATCAGTCTTTCCGTAAAAGATTTAAACACCTCCAAAGAATTTTATGAAAAACTAGGCTTCACCGTCTTTGCAGGAGATCCAGCAAAGAATTATTATATCATGCAAAATGGGGAAACCAATATAGGCTTATTCCAAGGCATGTTTGAAAACAATATACTCACCTTTAATCCAGGTTGGTCTCAAAAAGCAGAAAAGCTAGAAGCGTTTGACGATGTAAGGCAAATTCAACAACATCTAAAAGAACAAAATATAGCCATACTTTCCGAAGTTGATGAATCTACTTCTGGCCCAGCAAATATGATTTTTGTTGATCCAGATGGGAATCAAATATTGATCGATCAGCATGTTTGAAAATAGAACTGTACAAAAATCATTTTAAAATGAAGAGGATATTTCCAATATTGTTATGCTTAGGTATAGCAGCAATAGGTTGCACCAGTTCGAAAAACAATATAAATCATCTTACCGAAATGGAAAAACTTCAAGTGTCGATTGATAGCTTGAAAAATGTATTGGCTCAGAACAAGACTACTATGAAAAATCAAATTTTCACCTTCCTGACTTTCCAAGATAATAATGCGGAAAAAGCAATGAATTTTTATGTAGAATTATTTGATAATTCTAAGATTACCAACTTACAACGTTGGGGTAAAGAAGGACCAGGGGAAGAAGGAAAAATTATGCACGCCACCTTTGATTTAAACGGAAATCTATTTATGTGTAGTGACAGTCCACCCGTTCATAATTGGGATTTTACCCCAGCAGTTTCTAACTACATTGATTGTAAAAATGAAAGCGAACTTGAAAGATTATTTTCAAAACTGTCTGAAAATGGTAATATAACAATGCCATTGAATAATTATGGTTTCAGCCAAAGGTTTGGGTGGGTAATTGATCAATTTGGTGTTTCCTGGCAATTGAATTTAAAATAAAGGTTCATTGATAATTTTTGCATAAAATGTATTAGGATAGTCGAGCGTCAAACTAGTAAGTTCTCAAAACACCAACCACTGTCAGAATTAGGATTCGTAGGATTTCAGGATTAGTAGGATTTTGAATCGTGCTACTGCGCAAGATCCTACTAATCCTGAAATCTTATA
>CAYOBX010000196.1:0-9842 GCA_964402245.1 uncultured Saprospiraceae bacterium
ACTTGGAATCGACTAGGCAATTGTTTGACAGGCCAGTTATTATTGCTTTCATCTACATCCGCCGTTTGCTTGTAGGGATCAATAATAATGGCATCCACCTCTTTATTTTTTACAAAAACTTTAGAAAAGTTATTTTCATTTTTTCGCCAAATCTCTACGGGGATAGTTTCCATTTCTTTAGTACCATCCTTAAAGGTCCACTCAATGATAACAGGCATTACTAAACCGCCTTTATTACTAAAGTGTAGTTCGTAATAATTGGCATTACCAAATTTCTTTTGCTTTTCTTTATTGCTATACTGCTCTGCATATAATTCCGTCGTGTAGGTAATGACAGAATCCTCTGTCTCCCACGGCTTATAATGCGTATAGAAATCTACTAGATTAGTATCCTTATCTATTTGAAATTCCATACCCATTTCTTTATTTCTAATTTTAGCAATATCATCAAATGGCTTCTTTGCTGTTACGGGATAGCTACGGCTTTCTTTTGCTGGATTGTTTTCCAAATCTACTTTATACCACTTCACACTATCTAATGCAATATCGGTATTCTCTATAGAATAGAACCACCCTTTCCAAAACCAATCTAAGTCTACCCCACTCGCATCTTCCATTGTTCTAAATAAATCTGCAGGTGTTGGATGCTTAAATGCCCAACGTTCACAATACTCCTTAAAAGCATGATCGAAAAGCTCTCTACCCATGATTGTTTCTCTAAGGATATTCAAACCAGTCGCAGGTTTGCCATAGGCATTATTACCAAACTGAACGATGTTATCAGAATTGGTCATGATGGGTTCTAGCCTATCTTTGTTGCCTCCCATATAGCCCGTAATCTTGTGCGCAGGACCTCTTCTAGAATTATAGTTATTGTCAAATTCTGACTCTGCTAAGAACTGCACAAAAGAATTAATCCCTTCATCCATCCAAGTCCATTTCCGCTCATCACTATTGATAATCATTGGAAAGTAGTTATGACCTACCTCATGTATAATAACCGAAATCGCCCCTTTCTTCGCTCGCTCTGTATACGTACCATCTTCATCCGCTCTACCATAATTAAAACAGATCATTGGATATTCCATACCATTTGCTGCTTCTACAGAAATAGCTACAGGATATGGATAAGGTATAGAATATTGAGAATAGGTTCTTAAAGTATGCTCTACTGCTTTAGTAGAATATCTGCTATAGATCGGGTAAGACTCTTTAGGATAGTAACTCATACACATCACCTTCTTGCCCTCCGTTGTAGTATGATGCATCGCATCCCACACAAACTTCCGACTTGCTCCCCAAGCAAAATCTCGAACTGCTTTTGCTTTATAATGCCAAGTCTTCATCTTTTTACTTTTTGGACTTGCTGCATTATCATTCGCTTCTTTTAAAGTTCGGATTTCCATAGGTTCCGTAGCATTCTTAGATGCTTGATACCGTTGGTATTCTTTGGCAGATAATACAGAACCATAGTTTTGGCATTCTCCAGTAGAGGCCACCATATAATCATCTGGTAAAGTCATCTTCACATCGTAATCTCCAAAGTTTAATGCGAACTCCCCTCTACCTGTAAATTGCTTATTTTGCCAGCCATCGCTATCCCCATACACACACATTCTAGGAAACCATTGTGTAATGGTAAAGATATAATTGTCTTCATCTGCAAAGTACTCATATCCACCTCTACCCCCTTGCGTCATTCTATTCGTTAGGTAATAATTCCAGTTGACATTAAAGGAAGTCTTTTCCCCTGGTTTTAAAGGCTTCGGCAAATCTATCCGCATCATCGTTTTATTAATGGTGTATTTTAGAGCCTGCCCACTAGTATTGGTAACCGCTTCAATATTACAACCCAATTTCTCTCTACCCACTGATGGGTCTAGTCGTTGTAAATCTCGCTCACTCATCACCGATTGTACAGAACTTGGATTAAATTTTTGATTATCGGCATCTGCCCGATGCTCATTTTCATCTAATTGCATCCATAAATACTTCAAAGTATTCGGCGAATGATTGTAGTAAGTAATCGTTTCCTTGCCCATTAATCGTTGCTGCTCTGTATCGAGCGTGCAATCAATTTTGTAATCAGCTTGTTGCTGCCAATACTCTGGACCTGGCGCACCATCAATACCTCTATACTGATTGGCAGTAGGTAATTCTTGGTCTAATTGCTCAAATTTGTTTCCATGATTGGAAGTTCTTTGAGCATAGGTTGTTCCACTGATTAGAATACCTATTAAAAGGCAAATAATCGATGTAAATCTTTTTTTGAAAAATAATTTAAACATGTCGTTGATGTTATTGAAATTGATTTTATTTAGCTAACATTTTAATAATTAGTTGCTATGAAGATGTCTTGTAATCGGCAAGCAGTAACTTTTATCATAGTTTTTTAGAGGCAGCAATTTTTATAAAAAATGCTATAAAAATTGCTGCCTCTAAAGAAATATAGTAAACATACTTGTTGCCGAGTGCCAAGAGATTTCCAAAAATCCATTTTTATAAGAAAGCTCGCTATAGCAAATATAGTAAATTGGTTAACAACTCCACTTTACACAGCGTAAAATTGTAAAATGGAATACCCTATAATTATATGTTTTTTAGGTAAAAGGACTATTTTTATGCAGTAAGAACATTAACACAACAAGAACCAATCATGTTAATCAAAGAAGTTATTCAATATTTAGAATCTATCGCCCCTCCTCAATACCAAGAAAGTTATGATAATGCAGGACTAATTGTAGGGAACGCCAATTGGAAAATAACAGGGGCATTAATTTGCCTAGATTCTATAGAAGACATAGTAGAAGAGGCTATAGCAAAGGGTTGCAATCTTATTATTGCCCATCATCCAATTGTATTCAAGGGCTTGAAGCGGTTCAATGGTAAAAATTATATAGAGCGAACCGTTATAAAAGCGATTAAAGCAGACATTGCCATTTATGCCATTCATACGAATCTGGATAATATGTATCATAATGGTGTTAATGCGATGATTGCTAAGCGATTAGGTTTAAAAAAGACAAAAATATTAGCACCTAAAAAGGTATTAAAAAAAGTATTTGTTTTCGTACCTATTAAGGCGATAGACAAGGTTAGAAATAAACTGTTTGCAGCAGGTGCAGGGCATACCGATGCTAGAAATGTTAGCTATATGGGTATTGGAGCAGGAACAAAGAATGTCTCTGGTGAGGCTGTTGCGAAATTAGAAGTATCTTTTCCTACTGACATCCAGCATAAAATAGCCTTCTTATTAGAGGATACACTATCGAAATTTATTATTAGTTATGATATTGTGGAGATTGAAAACAACTTAGCGTCTATCGGTTCAGGTATGATTGGAAAGTTACCAACTGCTATGAATAGTTTAAAGTTCCTGTCTTTTTTAAAAAAACAAATGAATGCTTCTTGTATAAAACATACTGCTTTATTGGATAAAAAAATCAAGAATGTAGCAGTTTGTGGTGGATCTGGTGGATTTCTATTGTCCGATGCCATTCGCCAGGGAGCAGATATATTTATTACGGCTGATTATAAATACCACGAGTTTTTTGATGCAAATGGGCAAATAATTATTGCCGATATAGGACATTATGAAAGTGAACAGTTCACAAATGAGTTACTTTACGGGTTATTGAAGCAAAAATTCCGTAATTTTGCAACCCAAATTACAGAACATAATACGAATCCTGTTCAGTATTTTTTTTAATACATATTTAATTTATTGTTAATCAAGCAATAATAATCGTTTAGCGTAAGTATTTAATAGTGATTAGTGACTAGTAATTGGTGGCTAGTTTAGACCTTGACTTATAATGTTGACAAGGTCTAAGTCAACATTTGTTCTAGTTTCCAATCACCTATTACCAATCACTAAAAATCCAAAAAATATGGCAAAAGAATTATCAATCGCAGAAAAGTTAAAGCAATTATATGAATTGCAGTTAGTGGATTCCGAAACAGGAGAGATCGAGATATTGAAAGGAGAGCTACCTATGGAGGTTAGTGATTTGGAAGATGAGATTGAGGGGCTAAAGACTAGAGTTAAGCGTTTGTTAGGAGATGTAGATAAGGTGAAATTCGATGTAGAAAAGCATCAGAATAACATTAAAGAATCCGAGGCATTGATTGAGAAGTATAATAAGCAGATGGATAATGTGAAGAATAACAGAGAATACGACGCTTTGTCTAAAGAATTGGAGCTGCAAAAATTAGAAATTCAATTATCTGAAAAGAAAATTAGAGAAGCTCAAAAATCTCTTGGTGGAAAAGAAGATACCTTAAAGGCTGCGGAAGGTAGACAAGAGCAAAAAGAAAAGGACCTAGAATTGAAGAAAGTGGAATTAGAAAAGATTATCGAGAAAACGGTAAAGACTGAAGAAAAGTTGAAGAGAAAGTCTGATAAACTGAGAAAGAGAATTGAAGATCGTTTATTAAATTCTTACGACAGAATCAGAGCTTCTTATAGAAATAGATTAGCAGTAGTTACTGTTGAAAGAGACTCTTGTGGTGGATGTTATAATAAAATACCCCCACAGATTCAATTAGAAATTGGTAATAGAAAGAAAATTCTTGCTTGTGAGCATTGTGGTAGAATATTGGTCGATGACCATATTTTATCTGTTGGCAAAGAGCCAAAAGAACCTAAAGTGGCAGTAGAAGCATAGGGTTTTGTTATTCGGAATTTACCACTCAAAAGAGCCTTAAAACAATAGTTTTAAGGCTCTTTTTATTAATGTGTTTTGCCTTATCTTTGCATTTTTTTTCAAATAGAGACAAACAAAGAAGGAACTTTATAACTATTTAATAAGTTCAAAGTATAAATAAATAGCCGTCAGGCTAAGGTTCTTTATCTTTAGGATCGGCAACAAGTATGTTTACTATATTACTTTAGAGGTAGCGATTTTGCTAGTTTTTTTTATAAAAAAAACTAGCAAAATCGCTACCTCTAAAGTAATATAGTAAACATACTTGTTGCCGATCCTAAAGATAAAGAACCTTAGCCTGACGGCTATTTATTTATACTTTGAACTTATTAAATAGTTATAAAGTTCCTTCTTTGTTTGTCTCTATTTGAAAAAAAATGCAAAGATAAGGCAAAACACATTAATAAAAAGAGCCTTAAAACTATTGTTTTAAGGCTCTTTTGAGTGGTAAATTCCGAATAACAAAACCCTATGCTTCTACTGCCACTTTAGGTTCTTTTGGCTCTTTGCCAACAGATAAAATATGGTCATCGACCAATATTCTACCACAATGCTCACAAGCAAGAATTTTCTTTCTATTACCAATTTCTAATTGAATCTGTGGGGGTATTTTATTATAACATCCACCACAAGAGTCTCTTTCAACAGTAACTACTGCTAATCTATTTCTATAAGAAGCTCTGATTCTGTCGTAAGAATTTAATAAACGATCTTCAATTCTCTTTCTCAGTTTATCAGACTTTCTCTTCAACTTTTCTTCAGTCTTTACCGTTTTCTCGATAATCTTTTCTAATTCCACTTTCTTCAATTCTAGGTCCTTTTCTTTTTGCTCTTGTCTACCTTCCGCAGCCTTTAAGGTATCTTCTTTTCCACCAAGAGATTTTTGAGCTTCTCTAATTTTCTTTTCAGATAATTGAATTTCTAATTTTTGCAGCTCCAATTCTTTAGACAAAGCGTCGTATTCTCTGTTATTCTTCACATTATCCATCTGCTTATTATACTTCTCAATCAATGCCTCGGATTCTTTAATGTTATTCTGATGCTTTTCTACATCGAATTTCACCTTATCTACATCTCCTAACAAACGCTTAACTCTAGTCTTTAGCCCCTCAATCTCATCTTCCAAATCACTAACCTCCATAGGTAGCTCTCCTTTCAATATCTCGATCTCTCCTGTTTCGGAATCCACTAACTGCAATTCATATAATTGCTTTAACTTTTCTGCGATTGATAATTCTTTTGCCATATTTTTTGGATTTTTAGTGATTGGTAATAGGTGATTGGAAACTAGAACAAATGTTGACTTAGACCTTGTCAACATTATAAGTCAAGGTCTAAACTAGCCACCAATTACTAGTCACTAATCACTATTAAATACTTACGCTAAACGATTATTATTGCTTGATTAACAATAAATTAAATATGTATTAAAAAAAATACTGAACAGGATTCGTATTATGTTCTGTAATTTGGGTTGCAAAATTACGGAATTTTTGCTTCAATAACCCGTAAAGTAACTCATTTGTGAACTGTTCACTTTCATAATGTCCTATATCGGCAATAATTATTTGCCCATTTGCATCAAAAAACTCGTGGTATTTATAATCAGCCGTAATAAATATATCTGCTCCCTGGCGAATGGCATCGGACAATAGAAATCCACCAGATCCACCACAAACTGCTACATTCTTGATTTTTTTATCCAATAAAGCAGTATGTTTTATACAAGAAGCATTCATTTGTTTTTTTAAAAAAGACAGGAACTTTAAACTATTCATAGCAGTTGGTAACTTTCCAATCATACCTGAACCGATAGACGCTAAGTTGTTTTCAATCTCCACAATATCATAACTAATAATAAATTTCGATAGTGTATCCTCTAATAAGAAGGCTATTTTATGCTGGATGTCAGTAGGAAAAGATACTTCTAATTTCGCAACAGCCTCACCAGAGACATTCTTTGTTCCTGCTCCAATACCCATATAGCTAACATTTCTAGCATCGGTATGCCCTGCACCTGCTGCAAACAGTTTATTTCTAACCTTGTCTATCGCCTTAATAGGTACGAAAACAAATACTTTTTTTAATACCTTTTTAGGTGCTAATATTTTTGTCTTTTTTAAACCTAATCGCTTAGCAATCATCGCATTAACACCATTATGATACATATTATCCAGATTCGTATGAATGGCATAAATGGCAATGTCTGCTTTAATCGCTTTTATAACGGTTCGCTCTATATAATTTTTACCATTGAACCGCTTCAAGCCCTTGAATACAATTGGATGATGGGCAATAATAAGATTGCAACCCTTTGCTATAGCCTCTTCTACTATGTCTTCTATAGAATCTAGGCAAATTAATGCCCCTGTTATTTTCCAATTGGCGTTCCCTACAATTAGTCCTGCATTATCATAACTTTCTTGGTATTGAGGAGGGGCGATAGATTCTAAATATTGAATAACTTCTTTGATTAACATGATTGGTTCTTGTTGTGTTAATGTTCTTACTGCATAAAAATAGTCCTTTTAC
The DNA here is from genome assembly GCA_964402245.1 of uncultured Saprospiraceae bacterium. Lineage (GTDB taxonomy): Bacteria > Bacteroidota > Bacteroidia > Chitinophagales > Saprospiraceae > JAFMDF01. The sequence continues at coordinate 7,239 of CAYOBX010000196.1, forward strand.
CTAAAAAACATATAATTATAGGGTATTCCATTTTACAATTTTACGCTGTGTAAAGTGGAGTTGTTAACCAATTTACTATATTTGCTATAGCGAGCTTTCTTATAAAAATGGATTTTTGGAAATCTCTTGGCACTCGGCAACAAGTATGTTTACTATATTTCTTTAGAGGCAGCAATTTTTATAGCATTTTTTATAAAAATTGCTGCCTCTAAAAAACTATGATAAAAGTTACTGCTTGCCGATTACAAGACATCTTCATAGCAACTAATTATTAAAATGTTAGCTAAATAAAATCAATTTCAATAACATCAACGACATGTTTAAATTATTTTTCAAAAAAAGATTTACATCGATTATTTGCCTTTTAATAGGTATTCTAATCAGTGGAACAACCTATGCTCAAAGAACTTCCAATCATGGAAACAAATTTGAGCAATTAGACCAAGAATTACCTACTGCCAATCAGTATAGAGGTATTGATGGTGCGCCAGGTCCAGAGTATTGGCAGCAACAAGCTGATTACAAAATTGATTGCACGCTCGATACAGAGCAGCAACGATTAATGGGCAAGGAAACGATTACTTACTACAATCATTCGCCGAATACTTTGAAGTATTTATGGATGCAATTAGATGAAAATGAGCATCGGGCAGATGCCGATAATCAAAAATTTAATCCAAGTTCTGTACAATCGGTGATGAGTGAGCGAGATTTACAACGACTAGACCCATCAGTGGGTAGAGAGAAATTGGGTTGTAATATTGAAGCGGTTACCAATACTAGTGGGCAGGCTCTAAAATACACCATTAATAAAACGATGATGCGGATAGATTTGCCGAAGCCTTTAAAACCAGGGGAAAAGACTTCCTTTAATGTCAACTGGAATTATTACCTAACGAATAGAATGACGCAAGGGGGTAGAGGTGGATATGAGTACTTTGCAGATGAAGACAATTATATCTTTACCATTACACAATGGTTTCCTAGAATGTGTGTGTATGGGGATAGCGATGGCTGGCAAAATAAGCAATTTACAGGTAGAGGGGAGTTCGCATTAAACTTTGGAGATTACGATGTGAAGATGACTTTACCAGATGATTATATGGTGGCCTCTACTGGAGAATGCCAAAACTATGGTTCTGTATTATCTGCCAAAGAATACCAACGGTATCAAGCATCTAAGAATGCTACGGAACCTATGGAAATCCGAACTTTAAAAGAAGCGAATGATAATGCAGCAAGTCCAAAAAGTAAAAAGATGAAGACTTGGCATTATAAAGCAAAAGCAGTTCGAGATTTTGCTTGGGGAGCAAGTCGGAAGTTTGTGTGGGATGCGATGCATCATACTACAACGGAGGGCAAGAAGGTGATGTGTATGAGTTACTATCCTAAAGAGTCTTACCCGATCTATAGCAGATATTCTACTAAAGCAGTAGAGCATACTTTAAGAACCTATTCTCAATATTCTATACCTTATCCATATCCTGTAGCTATTTCTGTAGAAGCAGCAAATGGTATGGAATATCCAATGATCTGTTTTAATTATGGTAGAGCGGATGAAGATGGTACGTATACAGAGCGAGCGAAGAAAGGGGCGATTTCGGTTATTATACATGAGGTAGGTCATAACTACTTTCCAATGATTATCAATAGTGATGAGCGGAAATGGACTTGGATGGATGAAGGGATTAATTCTTTTGTGCAGTTCTTAGCAGAGTCAGAATTTGACAATAACTATAATTCTAGAAGAGGTCCTGCGCACAAGATTACGGGCTATATGGGAGGCAACAAAGATAGGCTAGAACCCATCATGACCAATTCTGATAACATCGTTCAGTTTGGTAATAATGCCTATGGCAAACCTGCGACTGGTTTGAATATCCTTAGAGAAACAATCATGGGTAGAGAGCTTTTCGATCATGCTTTTAAGGAGTATTGTGAACGTTGGGCATTTAAGCATCCAACACCTGCAGATTTATTTAGAACAATGGAAGATGCGAGTGGGGTAGACTTAGATTGGTTTTGGAAAGGGTGGTTCTATTCTATAGAGAATACCGATATTGCATTAGATAGTGTGAAGTGGTATAAAGTAGATTTGGAAAACAATCCAGCAAAAGAAAGCCGTAGCTATCCCGTAACAGCAAAGAAGCCATTTGATGATATTGCTAAAATTAGAAATAAAGAAATGGGTATGGAATTTCAAATAGATAAGGATACTAATCTAGTAGATTTCTATACGCATTATAAGCCGTGGGAGACAGAGGATTCTGTCATTACCTACACGACGGAATTATATGCAGAGCAGTATAGCAATAAAGAAAAGCAAAAGAAATTTGGTAATGCCAATTATTACGAACTACACTTTAGTAATAAAGGCGGTTTAGTAATGCCTGTTATCATTGAGTGGACCTTTAAGGATGGTACTAAAGAAATGGAAACTATCCCCGTAGAGATTTGGCGAAAAAATGAAAATAACTTTTCTAAAGTTTTTGTAAAAAATAAAGAGGTGGATGCCATTATTATTGATCCCTACAAGCAAACGGCGGATGTAGATGAAAGCAATAATAACTGGCCTGTCAAACAATTGCCTAGTCGATTCCAAGT
>CAYOBX010000197.1:0-9828 GCA_964402245.1 uncultured Saprospiraceae bacterium
CAAGTTTGTAACTTGATTTTTTAGGCAATATTCTTTTTATAAGAAAACCCTTTAGAGTTATAGGAATAAATTCAAGCACAAGTAGCAAGTCTAAGTTCAACCCATGATATGGACCACGAAATGTTGCCAACGTCTCGTTTTTGAGTTTGAATTTAAATCAAGCCAACTGGCAACCGATTGGATAAACTAGTGGTCGAATTTATAAATTAGCCCCATCCATTTGTCACGACACTTCCCAATTTTTTTTTCATATCAACCACCTTTAAAAAAAGCTTAGCAAGTTTTAATAAAAGATAATCAATACTTAAAGAAATTTTTTTTAATGAATATGATTTAAAAGCACTGCATTAAAATTAAATCAAACGTCACAGTAACTGCAAATCTAGCATATACCAAACCTTGTATGCAGGTATATTGCAGAACATTTTATTTATTGGGGGGTAAATAAAAGGTAGAGGGGACAAGCAGTAATGTTTGCCCCTTTATTTTTTTAGAGCAGAGAATAGAAACCATTTCATTGAGAGAAGCGAGATTGATTTCGTAAATAATATCGAATATTTGGTTTTAAACGAAATCTATCTCGCTTCTCTGATCTCATTTATGAAATTTCTCCCCTTTTTCTGCCATCCGTACCAATGTAGCAGCAGGCGCAAACCGATCTCCATATTTTCCACGCAATTCTTCCATTCGATTCACAATATTTTGAATGCCCCAAGTATCAATGGCTCTAAAAGGCCCACCAGTAAATGGCAAAAAGCCAATTCCGAATACAGCTCCTAGATCACCATCGGTCGGATTCGCAATAATGCCTTCCTCTAAGCATAAAACCGCTTCGTTCAGCATTAGTAGGACTGCTCTATCTTGTATTTCTTCCATTGCTAAGGTCTTATTACCATTTCCTTTAAAATAGCCATAAGTAGCCGAATCTATGCCCTGCTTTTTACCCTTCGCATCATACTTAAAAAAGCCTTTGTTATTTTTTCGACCTTTTCTTCCGTCTGCATTCATTTTAACCACTGCTTCACTCACTTTAAAGCCTTCCCGATTGGCCACTATCTTTTTAGAACTTTCTGTAACATGTGCTGCAATATCTAAACCCACCTCATCTAATAAAGAAATAGGGCCTACAGGAAACCCTTTCTTTTTCAAGGCTTTATCCACTGCGTCAATTGCCAACCCCTCGTCTAACATTAGCAAACATTCATTGGTATAAGGGGCTAGTATCCGATTTACATAAAAACCTGGCCCATCCTTGACGACGATACAGGTCTTCCCTTGTTTGATTCCTAAAGCATAACAAGAAGCAATTACCCAATCAGCTGTATGCTCTGTTTTTACAATCTCTAATAAAGGCATTTTTGGAACGGGGGAGAAATAATGCATTCCGATTACCTGATCGGGCTTTTTAGCATGCTGTGCCATTTCTGTAACGGACAAAGAAGAAGTATTCGTCGCAATAATGACCTCCTCTTTACAATGGCTTTCAATATCGTTGATAATCTGCTTTTTAAGGGACATCTTTTCTAATACCGCTTCAATAACAATATCCATTTTATCAAAATCATCATAACTAAGTTGAGCCGTTACATTACCAATTTGCTGCTCCGCTTGGACTTTAGTAATCGCTTTATATTTTAATTTCTTTGAAATGCCTTTCCAGATTTGCTGATAAGCACTAGTCAACATCTCTTGTTTAATATCTTTTAATAGTACATTAATCCCTTTGGTCGCACTGACCTCCACAATACCTGCCCCCATAAAACCAGCGCCGATCATTCCTAAGGAATTGAGCGGTTTCGCTCCCTCATAAGGATTTTTTTTGTTATCGGTCATACCAAAAAAGACAGCCCGTAAGGCGGCACTTTCTGGTGTAAGCATCAGTCGTTCAAAACCTTCTAATTCTTTTTCATACCCTGCTTTAATCCCTTTTTTATAGCCTGTTTCTACACAATCAATAATCGCAGGAATGGCTGGATAGTTTCCTTGCGATTGTTTCAATGCCATCTTCTTAGCTTGGCTAAATAAAATTCCTCTACCTAAACTACTTTCTAAGACTTTCTCTTGAAAGGTCAATTTTGATTTTCGGATAATCGGTTTTTCCATTAAACCCTTCGCCATTATCATAGCCGCTTGTAGTAACTTGCCTTCATCGGTTAAATCATCTACTAATCCCCATTTCTTCGCTCGTCTAGCATCTATTTGTTTGCCCGTCAGCATCATATCCAATGCTTTCTGAATGCCTATCAAGCGAGGCAAACGCTGTGTCCCTCCTCCACCAGGCAAAATACCTAGCTGAACTTCTGGCAAGCCCATCTTAGTCCTTGGTGATTTCGTTGCTATTCGTCCATGACAAGCCAAGGATAGCTCTGTACCTAAGCCTACACAGGCCCCATTTATAGCCGCTACAAAAGGCTTTTTAGAGTTTTCAATCATTGCTAAGGCTTCATGTCCTTTTGCTTGAAAAGGCCTAAAGTCTCCTTTCTTTTCTATGGCAAATGATTTAATATCTGCCCCTGCCATAAAATCTGGCTTCCGACTGATAAAAATGACGGCCTTTATTTGGTCATCTTCTTGTAATTTGGGGCCTAATTCTTCGAATAGTTGAATAACATCAGGAGAGACTACATTCATAGTTTCTCGCTTATTGTCTAACCAACAAATGGCTATATTTTCTTTGATTTCTATTTCTATAAATTCTTCTAATTTCATGTTGTGTAATTTTTTTTTGCTTTCCCGTAGCACGGATTTCAATCCGTAAATTCCGTAATACGGATTTTAATCCGTAACGGTATGGAGCATATTGTATTTATATACTGAGTGGAACTATCTCGCTGCGCTCGATAGTTATACGGATTAAAATCCGTATTACAGGAGCACATTACGCCATTCGTTTTAATATCATCGCATGCCCATGCGCACCAGCCGCACAAGCAGCTAATAAACCATAGGTCCCATTTTCTTTTTGCAATCTATTACAAGTAGTGGTCACTATTCGCCCACCTGTTGCACCAAAAGGATGTCCTATCGACAAAGAACCTCCCCATAAATTAAATTTATCCATAGGCACCTCGCCTACTGCTTTATCTCTTCCTAGATTCTTTTTAGCAAAATCATCAGACGCTAAGGCTTTTAAATTAGACAAAATTTGGCCAGCAAATGCCTCATGAAATTCTATAACATCAAAGTCATCAAAACTTAGATTGTTACGTTTAAATAAAGCGGAAGTGGCATAGGTAGGACCTAATAGTAATTCATCCTCTAAGCGTTGCCCTGTAAATTCAAAGTCGATCACTTCTGCCTTTGGTGTTAATCCTAACTCCTTTGCTTTATCTTCTGACATTAAAAGCACTGCACTTGCACCATCCGTTAAGAAAGAAGAATTGGCGGCGGTGTGCGTTCCGAATTTACGATCAAAGACAGGTCTTAATTTAGCTATTTTTTCTAAAGTAGAATCGCCTCGTATTCCATTATCTCTATTGATAACTTTAAATTTTGGCGGCAAACTCACTTCTACCATTTCTTCTGGTAAGTGTCCATCTTCGTGCGCTTTAGCGGCTAATTGATGGGAGCGAACAGCAAAAGCATCTTGGTCTGCACGACTTATTCCAAAACTTGCAGCCATTATATCACAGTCTTGGCCCATTACTCTGTCCGTAGTATATTCTGTCACGGCAGGTCGCTCTGGTACAAAATCTGATGGTCTAAGGGTACTTACAAATTTCAAGTTATCTCCCATCGTTTTTAAGCGTTGGGCATGGAATAACTTCTTTCGCATTTTACGAGGAAATTGTATAGGAGAGTCAGAGGTATGGTCGATACCCCCTGCAATCATGATGTCTGATCTACCCGTCATAATTTCTAAACAAGCATCCCCAATTGCTCGATTGGCAGAGACGCAGGCCTGGGATACGGTACGACATGGAACGCTGTTGGGAATACCTGCGGTCAAGGCAGCTTCTCTAGCTACATTTGGGGTCTTGACATTCGAGATTACATTACCCATCACTACTCCATCGACTACATTGGGATCAATACCTGTTTTATTCAATAAGCCTTTTATTGCAAAACCGCCTAATTGGTAGGATAATAAATCCATATAATCGGTACCAGAACGTAAGAAAGGCGTTCGACTACCGTCTATTATGACTACTTTTTTCATAGTATATTGTTTTTAAGATTTGAGAATAGAGATAGGATTCGTTTAAAATCTGAGACGCTGAGATACAGCGTTTTTATTTTTTTGGTTCTTTGAAAAAAGTCGTGGAACGTTTAGGATCGTAGAGATTTGTAACCTCTCTTGAGACTCGACAACAAGTATGTTTACTATATTAAATGAATCTCATTTCTAATTACAAATCATAATGCCCTCGCTCAATCACTGCCTGTGCAATATTTCTTCTTAGTTCTTTGGGATTTATTGCATATGGTTTTAAAAGGCGCTGAACCATTTTAGAATGTCGCTTTCTCTCCCTACCGGATGCAAAACTAGCCACTGCCTCAAGGGCAGCCTTCCTAGTTTTTTCCAATGCTTCATATAAATATAACTGCACCATTTTTTCTTGAACAAGCAACTTCTTTTTATCAGAATTGGAAGCTTTTGCTAATTTTTGCACTTTCAATAATGCACTTTCCCCAACATAGGCTTCTTGCAAGATAATTGATAAATTTAAAATAATTTCTTGCTCATCCACTAGCTTCTTTTTGAGTTTTTTCCCAGCCATACCAGACACATATAGGAAGGTGTTTTTTAAGCCCTGAACGATTCTTTGCTGTTCGATTTCATTAGACTTCGATCGAAAAGGATTCATTTGTTTGGCTATAAATAGCGGGATCTTTTTACCTGCGTTTATCAAATCTAATTCCTTAGTAACTAAACCTCGTTTGGATAATTCTCCGACTGCTAGCATCGAATTTATATCATTGGTCCCTTCATATATTTTTGTAATTCTGGCATCTCTATAGCCCATGCCCAGGCCCGTTTCTACTGCATAGCCCATGCCTCCATGAATCTGTATGGCTTCATCTATTGCATAGCAGACCAATTCTGAGCCTGTAACCTTAACGATGGATGCTTCAATAGCAAATTCGCTGATAGCTTTGATTTTGCATAGCCCATCAGCTAAGCCTTCCATTTTAAGTGCTGCTGCTTTTTGGTCGATCATGTCGGCAGTTCTAAAACAAGCTGACTGATTCGCAAAAATGCGCATCGCTATATCTCCAATTTTATACTGTATCGCACCGAATGAAGTAATGGGTACATTGAATTGCTTTCGTTCATTTCCATATTTAACCGCCCGATCCAAGGCATTCATTGCTCCACCTATAGCCCCAGTACCAGCCTTTATACGACCACCATTTAATATGGTCAACGCCATTTTAAAGCCTCCTTGTCGTTCTCCTAATAAATTCTCGACTGGTACTATACAATTATCAAAAAAGATGGGAACGGTAGAAGATCCTTTTATACCAAATTTCTTTTCTTCTGCTCCAACAGAAAAGCCTTCATATGTTCGTTCAACGATAAATGCAGACAATTTTTCATCGTCTTCAATTTTAGCAAATACCGTATACACATCAGCGATCCCACCATTGGTGATCCAGATTTTTTGCCCATTTAAAATATAATGCTTCCCATCTTTACTTAAGATTGCTTTAGCTTTTCCAGAATTTGCATCTGATCCTGCACTAGGCTCCGTTAAGGCATAAGCCGCAATATATTCTGCACTAGCAATTTTGGGTAAGTATTTTTCTTTTTGTGCTTTCGTACCATAATAAACTAAGGGCAAACAGCCGATAGAGGTTTGCGCTCCCAAGGTAGTGGCAAAAGAAAATCCATGCGAAAGATTATAAGAAATAAGCGTATTAGTTTTAAAATCTAATCCCATCCCACCATATTCCTCAGGAATACTCACCCCACATAAACCTAAGTCCCCTGCTCTCTTTAAAATAGCAACCATTTCTGCTTTATCTGCATCATTCGTTACTACCAATTCGCGGCCACGCTGAAAGAAAGGGCCTTGAATTTCTTTAACACAGAATTCTTTGACCGTCTCTCCAACCATATGTTGGTCTTCTTGAAAATCTTCAGAAATGAATAATTCTTCTGGCGAGGTAGTTCCGATAAGAAAATAGCCTCCTTTTACAGTTGGGCTGATTGGGTGGTCTTTAGTAGTTCTTTCTGTAGGATGTTTTAGGGTAGTTTCGACTATTTCTTCTGCCATTATTTTGATATTGGACAACAATATAAACCAAATGTATTAAAAAACATAAAGTTGCTAGGAACGGATAGACTTATTTTTAAATGTCTATAAAACGTTGCTTCTCAAAAGTTAAAGGGTCTTTGACGATTCTTGCAAAAATGTAGCTTAGACATTCTTGTCTGAGCAGATAACGCACCGCTACTCAGACAAGAATGTCTAAGCTACGTCCACTTTGTGCAAAAACTATCAAAGAACCAAGTTAAAGTAGTTATTTTTTGCCCTTACTAAGAACGAAAAATGTCAATTATTTTATTTATCGGAAGAACTTGCCACATGCTGATCCAACAAATCTTTAAACTTAGGGTTGCTAGGCTTGATATAAGAACTATTGTGTAGAATATTTCCATCAGGGCCTATAATAACATACTTTGGCAAACCAACAATAATTCCCAATTCACCTGGCTCTAATTCCACTTCCGAATACGCAAAAGCAAAGAAAGCTTCTTCCTCCGCCATACCCATCCAATAGTTGTTTCCTTGCCAATTTCGTTGTTGCAAAAATTGATTCCAACGGTCAAAATCTCTATCAACGGATACCCCTACAAATTGAACATTTTTATCTTTATAGCTTATTCCCATTTCATGAAATATTGGCCCCTCTTTCACACAGGGTCCGCACCAGGTAGCCCAGAAATCAATGACCGTATATTGTCCCTTAAAAGATTGGGTAGACAGTTCCGTACTATCTTTTTGATAGATGATCCCTATTGGTGCCATATTGCCTTCGGCTACTGCATTCATTCGATCATCTTTGCTTAAAGGTGGATTAGGGATTAGATTCGGTTCTTCCTTTACAACTTCTTCTTTTATGGCTACTTCTTTAACAGCCTTCTTTTCTAATTCGTTTACATTGGGTATGGTAGAGACTGGACTTTCTACTATATCTTGAGTTGGCGGTACTTGAGTAACGCAACTAGAAATTATTATAAGTAACGGCAAAACAATAACTCCACCATTTGAACGGCTTCTTTTATCGTTACTAAGAATTGCTTGAATGATTTTATTCATTTTTTTATTTGAAATTTATGGACAAGTTTTAGACCTGTTGCAGAGACTTCAGTCGCCAAAGAATCAACGACTGAAGTCGCAACATTAGGTATCCTAGCTATTCATTTATTTTTTAATTCACCCCTTCCACTACCAAAACAAATGGATCAAAAACTTGGGAGATATACAAGCGATTTTCCCAATGTAAAACCGTAGAAGCAGCACTTATTAAATCTCCGTTATTTTGAAAGACCAAATTTGTTTTAAGCGTCATCGGGTCTATTGCAAATACCTGCATAGGAGAAGGAGTAGCAGAATCTTTTTTATGATCCAAAAATTTAAGTGGACAAGGATGAGCTGCCGTCCACAATACCCCTTTATCATCCATTAATAAATTATCCCCAATAGGTATATCGATGGAATGATCTTTGGTAGAATGTTTATCTGTTGGCACTACTTTTCTATTTTTGATAGCATAGCGAGCTACTTCTTTGCAACCACCATTAGCCACCAATAAATAGCCTTTTTCTTGATTTACCCATACCCCATTGGGATAGCACATACCCTCTACAGCAACCGACCAATTTCCTTTTCCATCATAATACAGCACATTTCCATTTTTTATCCCTAATATAGATTTAATACTCTCCGTAGGATCGTTAGAAGACAAAGGATTACTTACATAAAAACTACCATCTTCTAGTACATCCAAATCATTTGGCCCTGTCATTAAAGGATGCTGAAAGATAGCATTTTCCTCTAATAGTAAAGTATCTTTATTAATCCTAAATCGAACAATTCTATGACTAGTATTTAATCCTTTTCCATCATGCGAAATAGCATATAAATAAGTCAAGGAATCAATGGTGACCACATCTATTCCATGAGGATGTATTTGAAAATCAGCAGGAATAATCTGTAAGGGTTTTGTCTTATTATTTGTTAAATCAATGCTATAAAAAGCTCCAATATCTGGTTCTCCTTCCCGCCTTTCATCACAAGAAACAATAATTCTTGGGGTCCCATTGGAATGGTCTACAGACATATCTTCAGGACCGCTACCTACTTTTATTTTTTGAGTAATCGGTGTTCCTTTCGTCGTATAATCTCCACAACTTAATGGAGAGATACCACAAGCACTAAATTGAAAATATAAAATAGGTAGTAGTGCTAGCAATACTAAAAAGAGAATCACGTATAATAAGATTTTTTTCATAATATGGATGGTGAATCAAAATAAAATTTTTAAAATCAAAAGTAATAATTACATTTACAACTAATAAATAATTTAATCATTTAATATGCAAGTACAAGCCTACGCAGCTACTAGTCCTAAAGGAGACTTGAGTCCTTTTGAATATGAATTGGGTCCACTACCAGTAGATGAAGTAGATATAGAAGTTCATTATTGTGGTATTTGTCACAGTGACATGAGCATGTTAGATAATGAATGGCGGATTACGCAATATCCTTTCGTACCAGGGCATGAAATTGTTGGGAAGGTGATAAAAGTTGGATCGCAAGTCAAACATTTAAAAGAAGGACAAATTGTGGGAGTGGGTTGGTCTGCATATTCTTGCCTTTCTTGTGAAGAATGTATGAGTGGAAATCATAATCTATGCAACCATGCTAAAGGAACCATAGTAGGGCGACATGGTGGATTTGCAGACAAGGTACGTTGTCAAGCTGCTTGGACCATTCCCATACCAGATGGAGTTAATTTGTTAGCCGCAGGGCCTTTATTTTGTGGAGGTATCACGGTATTTAACCCTATTATTCAAAATAATATTAGCCCATTAGCTAGTGTAGGGGTTGTAGGGATTGGTGGTTTAGGGCATATGGCCTTATCCTTTTTAAAAGCCTGGGGATGTGAAGTGACTGCTTTTTCAACCAGTCCTGAAAAAGAAACGGAAGCACGTGCACTAGGAGCGCATCATTTTGTGAGTACACATGATAAAGATGCGCTTAAAAAGCTCAGAGGGCGATTTGATATGATATTGGATACGGTGAATGTGGAGTTGGATTGGAATGCCTATATAAAAACATTAAAATCAAAAGGGAAGTTGCATATTGTCGGAGTTGCTTCCAATGTAACTGCAAGTATTGGTCAACTAATGAGTAAACAACGATCTATTTCTGCTTCTCCTACTGGCAGTCCACATATCATGACGGAAATGATGAAGTTTGTCGCTCGGCATGATATTCAACCAATGGTAGAGACTTTTGCTTTAGCTCAAGTGAATGAAGCATTGGATCGTTTGCGCCACGAAAAGCCTAGATATCGGGTGGTGTTGGATATGGGAAAAAGATAAACTTGTTTTAATTTTCAGACAACTAACACAACTTTTCTTTTCTCCTGAAGTCGCAGTTATAGATACAGATAATAAAGAGCATTTTGCAAAATAAAAATGATATGAAAAAAATAACTTTAATTTTATTTGTTTTTGCTGCTACTTTTAATACTACATTATCTCAAGTGGTTGAAACTAAAAATTGGTGTTTATCAAAATGTGATTTAGCAGGCGATGAACTAGAGAATACAGAATTGGTGTATCTACAAATTAAAAATGACTCAATTATT
>CAYOBX010000198.1:0-9815 GCA_964402245.1 uncultured Saprospiraceae bacterium
TTAACGTTTTTAGCCTAATTTTTAGCGAATACTTTTTTATAAGAAAACCCTTTAACACATAGCCAATAACTCTTTGGCATTTGCAATAGCATGATCTGAAGGAGGACTTTGGCTCAGCATAGTAGCAATAGCCTTTATTCGATCCTCACCAATTAATTCTCTTACATTAGTATAGGTCCTGCTACCACTATTGTTTTTATAAATAAAATAGTGGACATCTGCCTTTGAGGCAACTTGAGGAGAATGCGTTATAACCGTCACTTGGTGTTCATTCGATAATTTTCGCAGAATATTACCCATTTTAAGGGCTACATCACCAGATACTCCAGCATCAATTTCATCAAAAATTAAAGTAGGGAGCGGAATAGAACTAGCAACCAAAGATTTAATACATAGTGTAAGCCTTGATAACTCTCCACCAGAAGCTACGTCTTTTATAGAAAGAAATTTACTGCCTTTATTAGGAGCAAATAAAAACTCTACAATATCCCCACCACTAGATAATAAGGTAGGACTATCTAATACTTCAACTTTTATTTTGGCATGCTCCATAGATAATTGTCCTAAAAGGCTGTGAACTTTTTTCTGAAACTTATCAACTACTCCTTTTCTGCGTTGAGAGAGCATTTTAGCTATTGTCTGTAACTCCTTTTCTTCCTCATCAATAAGCACCTCTAGTTTTTCAATATCATTAGAAAGATCTGCAAAAGAATTTAACTGTGCTTGTAAGGCTTCTTGTATCCCTAATAAGCCTTTAATATCCGTAACTTGATGCTTTTGTTGGAGTTTATAAATTAGATCTAGGCGCTCCTGCATTTCCACAATTCTTTCAGGATTATATTCTGTGGATTCTGCTACGCTCTCAAATTCTTTAGAAATTTCTTCTAACTCAATGGTGAGCCCTTCAAATTTAGTTAAAATACTTTCCAAGTCAGGGTGATATTGTCTAATTTGATTTAAGGAAATATTAATCGTATTAAGTTGGCTAACAATAGACTGTTCACTTTCACTCAATACCATAAAAGCATCAGACATTTTCTTCTTGATAGTCTCCGCATTATTCAATTTAGATAAACCATTTTCTAATGATTCTTGCTCAGTTTCTAATAAAGTAGCTTTGTCTAACTCATCCAATTGGAAAGTTAAAAAATCGGATTCTTTTTCTGCATTTTGATTTTGCGTAATGAGTTTTGCAAGTTTTGCCTGATTAGATTTATATTGTTTGTATAACTTTTGATAGGCGGCTAGTGTAAGGGTATTACCAGCTAAGGCATCAATCATACGGAGTTGAAAAGAGACATCATGTATGTCCATAGTATCAAATTGCTGGTGTAGATCTACTAAATTACCGCTTAATACCTGCAAAAGCTTCAATGTAACAGGAGTATCATTGATAAAGGCCCTAGATTTACCAGAAGGAGTAATTTCTCGTCTAATCAATGTTTCCGCTTCATAGTCAATATCATTATCATCAAAAAAGGACTTAATATCATAATCTGAAATATCAAAACTAGCTTCAATAATGCACTTTTTGCCTTCATCAAATAATGATTTTGTATCTGCTCGTTTCCCCATTATTAAACCTAAAGCCCCTAATACGATAGATTTACCTGCGCCTGTCTCACCAGTCAAAATGGTTAATCCATCAGAGAAGTTAACAGCTAATTCTTCAATTATAGCGTAGTTCTTTATCTGTAGCGTTTTGATCATCCCGAAATGTTTTCCTTAAAAATTCGTAATTAATTCCTGATTTTTGACTGCTAGCTAGTTGCAAAAATTCAAATTTAGGTTTAAATTCAAACAAAACGTTTAAAATTCGTTTTTTTTAACAAAAAAAAATGCGATCTTTTTTGCCTTATAGGCAGTAATTTAAGCACACATTGATTTAGTTTTTTGTATAAGTGATTGATTGTCAAATATATAAAATATTTTTTGACCTATTTTAAACATGTTGTTTATTTCTAATAAGTAGAAGATTTATATAGAGAAAATAGAGTTAAGTAACGACGAAATAATAAATCTGCCATTTGGTCGAGTTTATTTCGTGCTCAGTTTTTCTTGAAAAATCCTTGCATAGCTGCGCTACGGAAGTATTTTTTAAGAGGAGCAAACACCCTTTGTGAACCGCAAAGCGGATGGGCTGCTGAGGACCGAAGAAGCCGTCCAAATGATGGAGTTATTGTTTTGCCGTTACTAAATAGGAAAAATTATAATAGTAATTGGAAAATATTGCTTGAATAAGCAAATAGTATTTAAATAAAACTGTATCTTCATATTGTAAAAACTACCAAAACGCTTCAAAATATAAATCCCAATGACGCTCACCAAATTTGGTAGCTACTCATTTTTATTGATTGGACTTATTTTAATAATAAGTTGCGATACCCCTAGTTCAAATGATACTATTCTACCCATAGAAAATTTACAATCCTTCCCAATTCCTAAGAAAAGTACTTTGCCGAATAGAACAGGCATCAACAAAAATGCCCCTATTTTGGATAGTTTGTATACTTTGCAAACTATAAGAACTATTCCTTTTCCCACAGATAATATACCTTTATCTCTGGCTCTACAAAATCAACTTAAATTATTAAAACTTAGAAAACAATCTAAGCAACAACAAATAGGTAATTTGACCGTCCATTTGGATCAGTTAAAAATGCTTAATGAGCAATTAGTGTATTGGCAAAATGAACGAACAGCAACGATTAATGAGTCTTTTGATGCGTATAAAATAAGAGGGAAAGATGGAAAAGGAAATGTCTATTTTACAGGCTATTTTACCCCTGTCATCAAAGTAGATTCGGTTATAAGCGCAGAATATCCTTATCCAATTTTTAATAAACCTAAAAAAGGAATTTGGAAAGGAACACTACCGACAAGAGAGCAAATAGATGGTAATAATGTATTGAATGGTATGAACTTAGAATTGGCCTATGCGCATAGTCTTGCAGATATCTATTATATGCAATTACAAGGATCAGGAATTATAGAATACACAGATGGACGACAAGAATACCTGTCTTTCACTGGTACGAATAAACATAAATATAAAAGTATTGAAACTAGAATTATAAAATCAAAAGAGCTAAAAATTTCAGACATCTCTATGGCAGGGATGAAACGGTTTTTTCAACAATTTCCAGAACTGGAAAAAGAAATTTTATTTACGAATCCTTCTTATGTTTTTTTTGATCGGAAAAAGACAATTCCTCATGGGGCAGGACATGTCCCGCTCACTGCGGACTATTCTATAGCGGTAGATCCTAAATATATTCCTTTAGGCAGCACCTTATTAGCTGCTATTCCTCAGGTAGATGAGGATAATAATTTTTCTCATCATGAATTTAGATTTGTAGTTGCCCAAGATATAGGAGGTGCTATTAGAGGTAGTGGACATGTGGATGTCTATTGTGGAGTCGGAGAAGAGGGACAGAAAAAAGCTATGGCTTTTCATCAATATGGGAGTTTATGGTTGCTTTTACCTAAGCAAGAGGAGCAACATAAAAAGACTATTTCTTCGTTATAGAATTGATTCAAAGCGTAAAAAATATTGGATCGAAGTTATAAACCTTAATCGTCAGTCTATAGTGCTTTATCTTGAGACTCGGCAACAAGTATGTTTAATATTATTTTTAGAGGTAGCAAATTTGTTTTGTTTTTTTTATAAAAAAACAAAACAAATTTGCTACCTCTAAAGAACTATAAAAGCTACTGCTTGCCTAATGCTAGATTCATTTTTCTCATTTTGATTTTAGTGAAAAGCAAGATATAATGCATAAATTTTAAAAGCCATTGATTCTAAAAACTACTAATTTGAGAACATTATTCTTGATCCTTATAAATATAGGCTTAACACTTTCCATATCTGGACAAACGCAAGATCGTTGTTTTGTAGGAACTAAACCTTTTCATGATCTCCAATTATCTTTAGATTTAGAAGCATATACTACCCAATGGTTAAAGCAACCTCCGCTCCGAAGCCGATCAAAAATAACCATCCCTGTTGTTGTTCATATTGTTTGGAATAAAGAAGAGGATAATATATCAGAGGAACAGATTCATTCTCAAATTGCAGCACTGAATAGAGACTTCCAATTAGAAAACGATAACTTGGACATTATACCTAATGCTTTTGAAAATAGTATTGGAAATGTGGGGTTTGAATTTTGCTTAGCTTCACAAGATCCTGAAGGCAATCCAACCACAGGAATAACTAGAACGGAAACTAGAATTGCCAATGTAGGTACAACAGCAGATACTATTATTTTTTATACAGATCTAGGAGGCAGAGATGCTTGGGATACCCAAAAGTACTTAAATATTTGGGTAGCAGAAATTTCTGATAGTTCGGGAATTTTAGGATATGCTTCTAGACCGGGTGCCAATAAAGCAGAGGAAGATGGGGTTGTTGTGCTCCCCCAAAACTTTGGTACACTTGGAACGGTAGAGCCACCTTATCATTTAGGCAAAACGACTACCCATGAGGTAGGACATTATTTTAATTTGTTGCATTTGGAAGGCGATGATAACACTACTTCTTGTGAAGAGGGAGATATGGTTGCAGATACCCCACCACAAATGACTAATTATCTAGGTTGTCCTGATATTTTTACCTTTAGTTGTGGTTCCTTAGATTTGATCGCGAATTATATGAATTGGGTAGATGATGCTTGTACGGCATTATTTACAAAAGGGCAAGTGGAAAGAATGCACGCCGCCTTGAATGGGGCTAGATCAGGTTTGTTAGAAAATACGGCTTGCTTACCGACTAATATCTCCATCCCCATAGCGTCAAATTTTTCGATCTATCCAAATCCAACTACCGATTATATTTATTTGAAAAATAATTCCCAGCAGTTAGAGGAAATTAGTTATCAGATTTTTGATATTAGAGGTCGTTTGAAAAAAGAAGGGACATTCCAAAATAATCAAGAATTAAATAGAATATCCCTTCCATTTCCAAAAGGCACTTATGTTCTTAAATTGACCTCTAAAAAAGAGGTAATGGTTAAAGCGCTTTTGCTATTCTAAAACGCTTCTTTTTAATTCCTTTCATCTTATTAGGAATAGCTGTTTTTTTACAAAAATAAAGATGAGCAGGAGGTAGATTATCTAATATCGTAGAGGTAGTACACTCATCAAATATTGCTTCAAATTTCTTTAAGTGTAATTTAGAATATTGAGCTTTACAAAAAAAGCGATCTGCATTTAAAGCAGCATAACTTTTGTTGATAATATCAATCGTTATTTCTTTAGGGATTAAGGTAAAAGGAATAGTAGAGATAAAACAATCAACTTTCTTTTTTACATATTTATCAAAGTTTTGTGCGCCATCATTTATGACGACCAAGCGAGGATCTTTTATGGTTTCATTTACAGATTTTACAAACTCTTCATTGACTTCGAAAGTGTATAACTTCCCGTCATCAGGTAATCTACGAAGAATCTCTTGCGTAATATTCCCATATCCTGTACCAAATTCTACAACTATCTTCGTACTTTCATCAATTTTAGAACAGATACCTTTTTCTACGGATTTATTGGTTTTATAAATAGCACCAGTCGTTTTAAGGTTTTTTGTAAAATTGATAAACGTTTTAAATATTTTATTTTTCATATATTGATTTATTGTCATGAAAAACGTTACTTGCAATCTAAATAATACACAACATACAAGTAATCAATGACCTGAAAAGTGAATTGGAACTGGTTATATATTTGGTAGGTACTTCAATTAAATGGCTACCTGCCTAACGTTGTAAACGTTTAAAAATCAGACAATTACAAAATGACTGATTTTCAAGGATATAGAACAATAAGCTCTGCATCTTTGCGTCTCTGCGTTCAATTATAGACGGATAGCCAATTAAATAGCAAATGTAAATAAATTCGGTTTAAATATGAAAATTATTGAACAAACAAAAGACTGGATTTCTTCTTTTGTAGTTAAACTAAATCTTTGTCCATTCGCTGAATATCCTCTTCAAAACGACCAAATACGCTATGTCGTCTATGAAGGGCGTGATTTAAAGGATTTAGTAAATTTATTGGATAAAGAGTTAAAATTGCTAGAATTAGTTAATCCTACAGAAATAGAGACCACACTTATCATCCATCCTAATCTATTAAATGACTTTTACGACTATAATGACTTCCTCGAAATAGCAAATCAACGTATCTTTGCACTTGATTTGGAAGGCGTATTGCAAATCGCCTCTTTTCACCCAAACTATCAATTTGGAGGAACAGAAAAAAAAGATGTTACAAACTATACCAATCGTTCTCCTTATCCTATGCTCCATATACTAAGGGAAGAGCGTATTGAGGTGGCTTTAGAAAAATATGATAATCCTGAAGCGATTCCTGAGAAGAATATGGCTTTGATGAATAAATTGGGTATTGATGAGATACTGAAATTGATAAATTAAAGCTCTCAAGTGTTGCTCGACGGTATAGCCGCCTTAGTCGAGCTGCCGCAGGCAGCGAGATTTACATCTACTTATAAAGAAGAATTTACGATAGAAAATACAAATGACGATAGATCAAAGACTGAATCTACTAGCTCAATTAGGCGACTATTTACAATCAGACGACGAATTTCTAAAAGCAGTGATGCATCGTACTGCGTATAATAATAAGTGGCTAACTATTGAAAATAGCAATAAAGTAGCGCATGCTATTGGAAAGCATTGTTTGAATAAGACAGCTTTAAAGGAATGGGTACAACAGTATAATTATAAGAAAGAATCTACTCCTAAAAAGGTGGCCATTATTTTATCAGGTAATGTACCTTTTGCAGGCTTACAAGATGTTATAGCCGTATTTGCGGCAGGGCATCAGTCGTTTATTAAAGTAGCAGATACGGATGAATATTTAATCCCTCATCTAATCAAACAAATGATGGCTTGGGAGCCAACTTCAGCTAGTTATTTTGAGATCAATGATTCCATAAAAGGATTTGATGCAATTCTAACTAATAATGCAGGTAACTCAAATCCATACTTTGATAAATATTTTAAAAATTACCCAAGCTTAATAAGAAAAGATCAACATAGCATTGCCCTATTGGATGGACAAGAATCGGATGCAGAATTATTGGCTTTAGGGAATGATATATTTGCCAATTATGGGCTAGGAAAAGAAAATATATCGAAGATATATGTGCCTGAAGGATATGATTTTCATCGACTACTAGAAGTGCTTCATGAGTATAAAGAAGTCGTGTTGAATAGTAAATATAAAAATAACTTCGATTATAATTATTCGCTTTATTTATTGAATAATGTGAAATACCACGCGAATGGCTGTATTCTAATGACAGAGTCTGAATTAATAAATTCTAGAATAGCTTGTTTGCATTATGAATTCTATCAAGATGCTGGTACTTTTGCAGTCAAATGGAATAAAAAATTCCTAGAAGGAATAAAGTATATTGTTAGTCGCCAAGCAATCAATGGCTTATCAACTATATTGCCAGGTACTACTCAAATACCATCCCTATTTAATTATGCGGATGATGTGGATACTATGGAATTTCTTCTAGATTTATAATCTTGATTCTTTGATAATTTTTGCATAAGGCGTAGGTAGCTTAGACATCCCTGTCTGAGCAGGAGTTCATTGTCTACTCAGACAAGAATGTCTAAGCTACGTTTTACAAAGATTGTCTACGAACATAAAGATTTTATAAAAACAAAATGGGCAATATAGTAGCAATTGTGGGGAGACCGAATGTTGGAAAATCCACCTTATATAATCGACTGATCGGTCAACGGCAAGCAATCACAGATGATATTAGCGGAGTGACGAGAGACCGCATGTATGGCACTTGTGAATGGAATGGTAAAACCTTTTCTGTCATTGATACAGGTGGTTTTGTTAGAAATTCGGATGATGTATTTGAAGCAGCTATTCGTTCTCAAGTAAAAATAGCGATAGAAGAAGCTAATTGTATTGTTTTCATGGTAGATGTAACAACGGGTGTTACAGACTTAGATGAGGAAGTAGCCAATATCCTAAGACGTACGGATAAGAGAGTGTTTTTAGCAGTCAATAAAGTAGATAACCATCAACGACTTTTAGAAGCGAATGAGTTTTGGAGTTTGGGTTTCGATGATACTTTTTTCTTAGCTTCTATTTCCGGAAGTGGAACTGGAGACTTGCTAGATGCAGTCACAGAAAGTCTGAATGATGATGAAGGACCTACCGATAATAAGATCCCTAAATTTGCGATAGTTGGACAGCCCAATGTCGGTAAGTCTTCCTTAACCAACGCTTTACTTGGAGAAGATCGAAATATAGTAACGGATATAGCGGGCACGACAAGAGACCCCATTCATTCTGTGTATTCTAAGTTTGGAAAAGAGTTTATGCTGATAGATACAGCAGGTATCAGAAAGAAAGCGAAGGTCCATGAAGATTTAGAATTCTATTCTGTGATGCGAGCTATTAGAGCCATAGAAGATTCAGATGTTTGTTTCTTGATGATTGATGCCGAAGACGGTATTGAGCAACAAGACATGAGTATTTTTAACTTAGCCAAGAAACGAAATAAAGGATTGGTCATATTGGTGAATAAGTGGGATTTGATGGAAAAGGAAACAAATACCGCCCGAGATTTTGAAAAGAAGATTAAGGAAAAGATTGCTCCTTTTACAGACGTACCCGTTTTATTTATTTCTGCTTTAGAAAAACAAAGAATCTTCAAGGCAATAGAATTAGGTATAGAGGTACACGAAAATAGAAATAGAAAAATTAAAACTTCTGTGCTGAATGATGTAATAGGGGAGGCTATTGAACGATTTGAACCGCCTTCACATAGGGGTCGATTTATTAAGATAAAATATATTACACAGCTACCAACCTATTATCCCGCTTTTGCTTTCTTCTGCAATTATCCTAAACATGTAAAGGAGAGTTATAAGAATTATTTGGAAAATCAGATGCGTACGCATTTTGAATTTACGGGCGTTCCTATTGGGATCTTTTTTAGAAAGAAGTAAAAAAGTTCAAGCGCAAGAATCAAGTTCAAGTTCAAAGCGACACGCTAGCAAGCTTCTAGTGTCAACATCAAGGTTTGAACTTGAACTTGACACTTGAATTTGAACTTCCTCATGCTAGATGAATATTATAGAAATACCTTTAATTCTTTACTCGCTCAAATACTTTAAAAGTATACCCATATTCATTCTTCTCATCTGATGAATGGGACTCAGAAGAAACCTCCTTCCATTCATCTGCTGGCAATTCAGGGAATTTCACTTCTCCCTCTACATCAATATCTACTTCCGTTAAATAAACCTTATCCAATCCCGCTAAAGCCAATTCATATATCTGCCCACCTCCAATAATAAAAACTTCGGCTTCATCATTATCAAAGGCAATTTCTAATGCCTGGTTTAAAGAATGGACTACAAGACAACCTGTACTTACAAAAAAGGGATCTCTTGTAAGAATGATATTCGTTCGTTTAGGCAAGGGTTTACCAATAGACTGATAGGTTTTTCTTCCCATCACTATATGATGATTTAAAGTGGTTTTTTTAAAATACTTTAAATCTGCTGGCAGATACCAAGGGATGTCATTTTCTTTACCGATGACTCGATTATTTGAAATAGCTACTATGGCAGAGACAATCATTTGTTAGTAAGAATTAACTTTGGTTTCGCTAAAATTAAAAGGAAATAAGTCTAATAATAACATTTAGATTTTCTTGGAATTCAAGTGGATAGAATATAGATTCTGGTAATCGGCAAATATAGTCTTTAGCGGCAGCCAATTTGAATTGTTTTTTTATAAAAAAACAATTCAAA
>CAYOBX010000199.1:0-9704 GCA_964402245.1 uncultured Saprospiraceae bacterium
TACAAAGTCTTCGAGACTTGGGAAGTTTTATTTTCGGTAATTTATCCTGTTTCGAATATATTAGATTCAGACAGCGCAGCGGTCTTTTTTAATTACTATATTGATTAGTATGGAGTAATCGTTCTAAATCTTTGATTTGAGTCTCTCGTTCTTGAAGGGTTATTTGTATAATACGCATCTGTCTGTTCTGCTTATCTATGTTTAATTTCATGTCTTCTAATGCGACTTCGCATTCTACACTACTTAAATGGGTATCACCGCCTTTGTTTTGCATTAAACTATATCTGGTAGACAATTCATTATAGGTTTTTTCGAGCATAGCATAGCGATTTTGAACTTCTTTTAAATCTCTTTCTAGTCGAATAACATCCGCTTCTAGTTTATTTTCTACCAAGTTATCTATTTCTTTGGCTGCCACTTCTTCTCTAAGGACATTATTTTCTTCTTCTAAAAAATCATTTTCTTTTAATAAAGCATCATATTGTTGAGGAGATACACAAGCAATCATGCTTGATAGGAATAGGATGAATAAGTAATTTAATGTTTGGATCTTCATGGATTGTTCTTGTTTTTGAAAATAAGGAGTACGTGGATATTGTGTAAGTTCTCAATGTGTAAATGAATATAGGAGTAAAGGAGTAAATATTGGCAGTCTACAAGCTTTAATCAGTCTGCATAAACAGAAATCTGCTGCCCTATTTACTCATTTATTCATTTTCTCATCTACTCATTGAGTATTTCCGATATAGTTATATAAAATCTTTCCTATAAACGAATTAAATATTAACATATTTTAACAATTATCTATAAATGTGCTAAATTATTGACATTTTCTTTTTTCTTCTTTATGCGATTTTTCACAAAACTATTTAGTAGCAATAAAATCGTCAAGAAAACAGCGATTCTCCCAATCACATCCCCCCATTTCACATAAAAGGTATATCCTGTATTCATAGATACCTGTCCATTAATAGCTTTTGCTTCGCCATATTTAGTGGCTTGTAAGATATCTCCTCGCTGATTAATAAAGCAAGAAATTCCTGTATTAGCAGATCGGGCGATGGCTCTTCTCGTTTCAATAGCTCTTAGACTAGCGAACTTTAGGTGTTGGCGATGCCCTGGGGTGTTATCCCACCAACCATCGTTCGTAATGATAAATAAAGCGTTGGCACCATGTCGAACATAACCTGTCGCATATTCTCCATATACGGATTCATAGCAAATCATAGGGCCTACTCCACCTGAAGAACTCTTAAAGGCAGTGCGTTCTTTCTGTTTTCCATGACCACTTAATGATCCACCTAGCTTATCAGCCAATGGTTTTAAAAAGAAGAATAGTTGTGGATAAGGCATCATCTCTGCCCCTGGTACTTGTTTTGATTTAAAATAAATAGGTATAGAGTCCATCTCCGCAGAAATTTGGACTGCAGAATTATATAATTCCCAATAAATAGTATCTCCCCTAGCATGGTCTATATGGGTGCGGGTCGCAGAAGTGTGTAGTTCTTGGTCTCCTCTTTCATATATTTTTCGGGTAATTAAACCCGTCACTAGATTTAATTTAGGATAGCCATCCACTAATTCTTTTAAGGTTCTAGTGTATCGTTCCTTTCCAATATTTTTATTATAAAATACGCCTAAACTGGTTTCAGGAAATACTAAATAACTAGTGTTAGGAGTCAGAGCTTCTTTTGACAGTGACAAAAATTGTTCTAATTGATCTTTTTGAGAAACATTGAATTTTTCATAATGTGGCTCAAAATTAGGTTGTACAACAACGACTTCTGATAAGGTCCCTTGGTCTTCATAAGTATAATACCTCCCTAGAGAAATCAATATAGGAAGGAGTATAATCCCTCCCAGTTTCACTAAAGCTTTACTATCCCATGTTACGATCCCTTCTTTTTGGACAAACAACCATTTTAATACTAGCACATTGACTAAAAGAATCCAAAGTGACCCTCCAAATGCTCCTGTATATTCATACCATTGTACCCAGCTTGGATATTGAGCAAAGCTATTGCCTAAGGTGAGCCAAGGCCAAGATATTTCCCAATTGAGATGTAAGTATTCCCACGCCAACCAATAGGCAATAAATGCTGCTGGCGCAAAACCTCTTCTTAGTACTTTACTAGTCTGATGAAATAATACAATCGGCACCGTCATAAATAGGGAATTCGTCAGAATAGCTACTACTCCACCTATATATGCCGTATTGCCCACCCAAAATGTGGTAAATATATTCCAGACTACAAAAGCATGATAGCTATATCTGAATAATACTGCTTTGTTAGACCCTTCATTTTGTTGACTCAGCTCCCGCTCAATCATCAATATTGGAACAAAACCAACAAACATGATTGGCGTTAAGGGACTGGTAGGAAATCCAATAGATAATAATATCCCACTCAGGGTGGACAAGCATAACCAACGAATATTCTGAGGAAAGGAAGAAAAACGTTTTTCTAATAAAAGCACTATAAATGACCAAGTACTAATAAATTGTAATAAGGTCCAATAACTCCATAAGGGTAATTGCAGCATTTGATAGCTGCTACCAATTATCAATAAGAGTAATAGAAAGAGTATGGGATATTTTATTTTTTTATTCAATGTTTTTTGTTTTTGGTGGTAGCACGGAATTCATTCCGTCTTTGCCGTAACACGGAATTCATTCCGTCTTTGCCGTAACACGGAATTCATTCCGTCTTTTGCCGTAACACGGAATTCATTCCGTCTTTTGCCCTCCACAGAATAAATTCTGTGGTACGGCTCTACGGAATGAATTCCGTGTTACTAGACCTGCCAATCAATTGGCCTTTGTCCATTCGACTCAAAATAAGCATTCGCTTGGGAAAAATGCTTACTACCAAAATAAGCACCTCTCGCTAATGGCGATGGATGGGCCGCCTTTAAGACCAAATGTTTAGAAGCATCTATCAAATCTGCCTTATTTTTAGCAAAGTTGCCCCATAACATAAAAACTACGCCTGTCCTTTCTGTGGAAATAGTACGTATAACAGCATCCGTAAATTGCCCCCAGCCTTTATTTAAATGAGCTCCTGAATTTCCAGCTTCTACAGTAAGTGCTGCATTTAATAAAAAAACTCCTTCTCCCACCCACTTCGTTAAATCTCCATGATTTGGTATCGTAATTCCCACATCTTGATGCATTTCTTTATAAATATTCTTTAAAGAAGGAGGTGTTCTGATTCCTTTTGGAACTGAAAAGGAGAGCCCCATCGCTTGATTCGGCTTTATATATGGATCTTGACCTAGTATGACAACCTTCACCTGCTGAATAGGCAAGCTATTAAAAGCATTAAATATCAATGGCCCTGGTGGATAAATAACCTTACCATTTTCTATTTCTTGTCTAATAAACTGTATTAGGGTCTTAAAATAAGGTTGGCTGAATTCTTCTTTTAAAGCTTCCTTCCAACTAGCTTCTATTTTTATGTTGTTACTCATAGTTTTGATTAGTTGTTAGCAATTGTTAGCTTTCAACAGGACTTAGCCAACAGCTAATGTAAGGAGTCTTTAAGCCATTTTCAGAATAGCATTAAGATTTTTGCAAAACTTTACCTATTTTGGTATTGTTTTCAAGGTATTATTCTAACCCAAACTATTTAAGGAATGACGAAAAAATAAATACAGGTTCTTAACTGGTTCTTTTTCCTTCTAGATATCCCATCCGCAAGCGGTTCACAAAAGATAAAGATTCTCCGAATCTTTATCTTTTGCTCCTGTTACAAAAAGCCTTACGTAGCTAGGCTATGCTCCGTTTTTGTGCCTTGAAAGAAGAAAAAATAACTGCCTCAAGAATCTACATTTATTTCTACCTCATTCCTAAGAGCTTGTATTACTACATATTAGGCACATTTTATAATATACATACTATGCCGAAAAGAATAGAACCAACTTATATAGAAATTGAGGGTCATCCAATCCCTGCAAAAGTATATTTAGAAAGAAGAAATAATGTACGGGTATCTATTGGAAAAACGGCTGTTTTTCTAAGAATGCCAATTGGGCTTAACAAAAAAGAGGCAAAAAATCAGCTTGGATGGTTTCAACGATGGGTCAAAGCGCAATTTAAAGAGAATGAGCATTTAAAGACTAGATTCTTTCCTAAATTATATCAAACAGGAGATGTGTTAAAGGTTGGAGAGCGCTCTTATACTTTAATTGTAAATCATGAAGAACGAAGTACTTCTAGTGCTATCCTAAAAAATGGCCAGATTCAACTCAAATTAAATAAAGATCTGAATAGTATTCAACTGTCAAAAAGTATCAAAACGCTATTAAGTAGAGTGGTTGGAAAAGATTTTAAAAACGACATCACTAAAAGAGTGCTAGAAATAAATGAGCAATTTTTTAAAAAAGATATAAAAAGTGTCAAGCTAAAATACAATTCCTCCAATTGGGGTAGCTGTTCTAGTAAATCTAATATTAACTTATCTACTCGCTTATTATTCGCTCCGTCAGATGTAATCGATTACGTAATCGTGCATGAATTAACGCACTTAATCGAAATGAACCATTCGCAAAAGTTTTGGAACCTAGTCAAATCTGTCATGCCCAATTATAAACAAAAGGAAAAGTGGTTGAAAGAATATGGGAAGACCTGTGATTTTTAATAGGTAAAAGGTAAGAAGTAAAAGGTAAAAGGTAATAAGGTGTGATGTGCGCCTAACCTTATTACTTATTACTTATTACTTATTACCTATTCCATCAAAGCAAAATCCCCTTTTAAAACAATCTCCTCTCCGTTAATCATTTCAACTTCGGCAAAATAGACAAATACCTGAGGGCCTAGTTGTTGTTGATCAAATCGACCATCCCAACCTAGATTTTCATCATTAGGAGCGAAATTATCTTTTTCATAAACCATACTCCCCCAACGATTGAACACTTTAAAGGTCTTTATTTGTTGCACACTGTTTTTTGCATAGATCGTTATCCTATCGTTAAATCCATCATTATTAGGACTAAAAGCAGTAGGTACATATACTTGAGGATTCGAATCTACTAAGAAATTAATGGTAGCAGAAGCATCACATCCATTGTTATCTACTATATCTACTTTGTATTGATGGCTATTTAATGGCTGCGCTACAGGGTCCATACAATCATCACAACTCAACCCAATAGCAGGAGTCCATTGTATATAAGCAATCTCTGTTTCTGTTAAATTAGTATGCGTTTCAATAGTTATGGAATCTCCTAATTCTAATGACATTTCAGGAGCTACTATTATTTCAATTGGTCTGGCAGCTTCAATAATGATGGTAGATTCCTGTGTACAACCATTCGCATCCATGACCATTACTTCATATGCTTTAGGATCTAATCTAGTAAAAAGAGAAGTATTAGAATAGGCTCTTCCTCCATCAATAGAATATTGATAAGGACCTTCCCCTCCTTCTACCATTGCTATTTCTATTTGTCCTTCATCATTAGGACATGGAGGATCAATAGCTTCTACTTGTAATGCTCTTGGCACATTTTCTTCTACTATTAAATCTTGTTCTTCCGTGCAACCATTCCCTGTATTTGTAATCAATAAGGTATAGCTTCCAACTCCAGAAACCATAGGAAATAAAGTATTATTACCAGCATTAATAGTCCCTCCGTTAGAGGCAGCCCAAGCATAGTTAAAATCGTCTCCTTTACTGGAGCCTGTTCCATCTAGCTGTACGGTGTTTTTATTACAATTTAAAGTCTCTGGGGTCGCCAAATTAATAATAGGGGCCACCGTATCTATAGCGACTACTATATCTGTTGTCCCTGTACAACTACCATCTGGCTTAGTAACTTCCAAAGTGTAGGTCCCAGCTGCTGTAATAATCGGCTCTTGAGAATTAGCTGGAATAAATGTTTGTCCATCTTCATCTTTCCACACATAGTTACCGCCAGAAGAAGCCGTTGCATCTAAAATAATAGAAGGGATATTACAATCTATATTATCAGGGGTGGCAATAATAGCTTTTGGTCGGTTAGGATCATCTGTAACAACTACATTAGAAGTATTGCTACATCCATTATCTCTATTGTCAACTGTTATTTGATAGGTGCCAGCACGAGATATAGTGGGTCTTAAACTTGTCACTCCAGATTCAATAACTCCATTATCCATTGCAGTCCAATTGTACCGATAGTCAGGACCTTGGTCTGCATCGGCTATAATATTAGTCGTTGTTAAATCACAAGTAAAGACAAATGAAGCACCTGCATTGACGGATGGTTTAATCGTATCTATTAGTACCATTGCATCCACCGTTTTCTCACAAAAATTATCTGTATTCTGTACTGTTAATACGTAATTCCCCGGTTGATCTACTACAGGGGTCAAGGTATTTCTATTAGAAATAATAGAATTTGGATTGGCTGTTTGCCAATTAAAATTATAATTGGCTCCCTCTAAATCAACATCTGCTGATAGCCTTAGTGTTTGTCGTTCGCAGGTTAATCGGAGATCAGATGTGATATTGACAACAGGCTCGACTATATCTTCCATCACCTCCACTAAGACTTCTTCATCACATCCATTCTCATTATTTGTTACTAAGAAAGAATAGATGCCGGGACTTGTTATAAGAGGATTAGTACCATCTTCTCCAGACATAATAGTACCATTGGGGGTAGTCCAATTAATAGAAAAGTTGTCCACAGGGGCGACAACCGTAGCGACTAGCTGTGCTTGTGTTTGTTGGCAATTCAAAGTATCAGGAATCTCCGCAAAAGTTATTGGATTATCATAGTCAGCCGTCACTTCTACCCGATCCATATTTTGACAACCATTTTCTCTATTGGTAACAAACAATTCATAAGTGCCTGGATTGTCAATTCTTGGATTAAGCATCGTTGCATCATCAATAAAATTGCCATCGCTCGTCGTCCATAAATAATCAATCATATTGCCTTCCGCAGATCCTTCACCACTTAGACTTGTTTCCAATACTATACAATTTAATTTATTACTTCCCCTAGCTCTTGCAGCTGGAGCTAGCGTATCTGCAACTACTGTAATAGCTTTTGTTGTAGTACATCCATTTCCATCCGTTACTTCCACGGTATAATCTCCTCCTCCTATATTGTCTAACTGTTGAGCATCTGCGGATAAATTACTATTAGCACCTAAGCCTTGCCAGACATAAGTATAAGTCGGGTTTCCGCCTTCTGCCAGCACTTCTAAAGTAGCCCCTAAAGGGGTATAACAATCCACCTTGCCACCCACTGTAAAAGAAGCAAATACTTCTTCTGGGCGAATGAGGGTAATGGTATCCCCCATATAAATACAAGACTTATCGTCTACTATTGTTAACACATACTCTCCAGCCGTAGCATTGTTAATATCTTTTTCAGTAGTCCCATTATTCCATTCGTATTGTAGCGTACCTGCGCTACCTACCACTGTATTTATCGACCCATCAGCAGTATTAAAGCAGGAAGGATCTTTATGGGCAAAATCCATATCTAAATTAGATACTAATAGTTCCGCTTCGCCTGGTAATCCTTCTCCAACACAACCACCATATTCCATTTTTATAACTTCATAAATGCCTTCCAAACTATCTTGTAAGATATAAGGACTCTCTAATATTTCCGTAATTACGGGTTGCTCTACGCCATCTCTACTATAGGTCAAATCCCATGGACCACTGCCTGTCAATTCTATTTCAATCCCTCTTTGTCGATCTCCATTACAAATTAACTCAGAACCGCTAATGGAAACAAATTGATCTTCAATAGTGACATTGGCTGTTGCTTCAGCACTAGTACCACATCCATCGGTTACAGTAACCGTGAAAGAAGTGGGACTATCTATGGTTTCTTTGATAGATAGTTGAGAGAGTCTTAAATGATCCCAGTCATAAATGATTCTTCCAAAACCACCTTCTAAAGCAGGGGTTAAAGTAACTTCTCCTCCTTGACAAGTCGTCACATCTTCCATGGTGGCTTGAATTGGGAGGGGTTCAATAATCGTAAATTCGACATCTTTGGTATCACAAGAACAGGCTTGATCGACTTCCAATTTTATAGTTTCCGGCCCTTCGTCCATATTATCTGCAATAACATTTACGGGCAATTCCACGGACATTTCTCCTGCAAGTATCGTAACAGAAGTTCCAAAAGGGGTATAATCCCATTCAGGCGTTGCGGTACTTTCATCTGAAACTACATAATTAACTACTAAATCTTCACTAGTGTCATTGTTTGCTCTTGTAAAAACGAAAGAAGATTGTTGGCAGCCTTCGAACGCTACGTCTGCTTCTGGGTCTTCTGCATCTTGGATGTTGACACCAGCTACGGTATTGCCACCAGCATTGAAACTACCCGCTTTTAGAAATACAGCAGAATCAAATATGTCATCAGATACATCTGCCACCACTAATTTAATATGATAAGTATCACATGGAATTAAATTATCAATTTCTGCAGTTAATAAAGTAGTTAAACCATCGTACTCAACTAAGTCTTTAACGGGTTTGGCACCACCAGTTTCTTTTATAGTACAACCTACTGCACCCAAAAATGGAGCGTTCTTTACATAATAATCACAACTACTTTTTAGATTTACTTCATTAATAGACACAAATTCACTTGTACCTGGAATAGTAGCGATATTTACTGCATTGTCAGTAAAAGTACCATTAATACCTGGACCACTTACAAAGAATCCAAAAACATCATTAAATGAACTACCTACAAATTCACAATATTCATCTGAGGCAAAAATATACTCAAATGATGCAGTTTCAATAGTTGGTATAAAATCGAATTCTAGGGCAACTGCATCTTTTATATTTCCAGTACCTATTAAGTCTCTTAAGTCATTATCTCCAGCGTTTGCATTCATTTCTGATGAAGTGTTTCTACCTTTATTTGGTCCTTCTGCATCTTTTACCTTTCCTGTAGACATCAAAATTCCTTTTTCTCCAGAACCAATAGTGTAGGACTTAAACAATCCACTACAATCTGCTTCTAAACCCATAGTGGCATTCTCATACATCCCAAATTGCAGAGGCTCCCCTTTACTTGTAATATTTAAAACCTCATAACAACTTCCTCCTAGAAACTCTTCTATTAAGGCCTCTTTATTATCATTTTGAGTGACTTGAACACCAGCTTTTGATCTAGATGCACTAGCTTGGGAACAGTCTTCACAAGACAAACTAAATACATGTTCTCTAGTAGCAAAACAGGGCATGGCTACACTTAGCGTTTCCATTGTAGAACTTGCTAGAAAACGATAGACTTTAATATATTCGTCTTCTTCTATTAATCGAAAGGAGCTATTTGGATCTTGAAGAGTAGGTACACAAGAAAATCCTCCTAGATTATCTGTTAATTGAAAAGTATAATGTTGACCTATTATCAAATCTGATAAAACAAGTGATTGATTCTCCTTATTTTGATATAGGTAAATCCGACCTAGATCAGTATTAAGTGTATCGAGAGACTGGGCAAAGAGTTGGCTTGTAAAACAGGATGCCAACAAACAAATCACTAAAAAAGAAGGAAGGGTAGAGGTTCTTTTCATAGTCTATGAAATCGGTTGAAAAATAGTGTATGGATTAGAACAGAGAGCAGAGAGCAGAGAATAGAGACAGATTTCGTTTGTACACAAAGGAATCTCGACATTTTTGGTTCTCTGACAAATCCCGTGATTGTAATGGATCGTCGAAGTTTGTAACTTC
>CAYOBX010000200.1:0-3968 GCA_964402245.1 uncultured Saprospiraceae bacterium
TGAGGCAAGGATTTTGTTAGGCTTTTTTCAAAAAAGCCTAACAAAATCCTTGCCTCTAAAAAATTATTGCAACAACGTAATATCTCCACGATACAATAAAGTCACATTATCTTCAAAGGTTACAGATACTAGGTACACATATACCCCTTGTGCCGATCGCTGTCCTTGTTCTTGTCCATTCCATATGGTAGTACCAGAAGGGCTAGGATCATTGACGACTCCTATATCAGCAACTAATGTACCCCATCTATTGAATACTTGAGCGAAGTTGATAGATCGAACGCCTAATCCTGTATATACTTTAAAATCTTCATTTAAATCAAATCCTCTGCTGTTAGGTGCAAAAGCATTTGGAATAAATACATTTCTGTTTTTATCTACTTCTACAAAAATAGTAGCACTTTCTTGACATCCATTTTGGTCGACTACTTCGATGGTATAAGGGGTATCATCTAAAGGACTTACGATCCCATTTCTACAATCTCCGAGTGGTGGGCACATTACGGTAGTATCTGTCCACATCACCTCTGCAAGAGGAATACTTAAATCATTAAATATTTCTGCATTTAATTCTATCTGACCACCTAATTGTACTTCTGTTACAAAATTAGGACCGTCTGCTTCTGCTGATGGAAATTCTATAATAATCTGATCTGGCTCGTCTATTTCTATTACATCATCATAGGCACAGCCACCAGAATCGAATACCGTAATGGGAAGACTACCCGCTCGTACTTGACAGCTAGGCTCATTAACATCTCTTTCTGGGCAGCCATCAATAGTATAAGTAAAATCCCCTCCATTTCCACCACTAAAAGAAGCAGGATCTAATCGGATATTAGTGAACTCTCCAAAACACTGTATTGGATCGAAACTAAAGTTGTAAGGATCTAAGTCCGCAGGTTCTTGAATTAAACGCTCCACTGTTGCTTCGCATCCATTGGCATCAGATACTACAATTTCATAAGTAATATTTGGAGCTAAGTCAGTGGCTACTGATTCGAAAGAAACATTATTGGTCCATTCATAGGTATAAGGACCCAAATCATCATTTCCACCTGTGGCGATTACGGTAATTTGACCGTTATCATCTCCTGCACAGCTTACATCTCTAGTATTGTTGGGATCTGTATCTATTACTGCAGTCAGCAGAGTAGGCTCTGTAATGTTTCTTGTAATGGGACTAGAAAGACAATCATTTTCATCTGAAATGACTAGTGTATAATCTCCTGCCGTTAAATCGGAAATACTTTCTCCTATGAGGGTATTACCAGTAGCAACTTGTGTCCATTCAAAGAGATAACCCGCCATGCCTGGCGTTCCTCCTGATGCTGCATTAAAGGTTGTGATTTCACCGTCATCCATTCCAAAGCAAGTTACATTGATAATATCTTCGGTTCCATTGCTAGGGTCACCATTATATGTTATTTCTGATGGGCTGTCTATAAAGACTTCCGCTGTAGTATTACAAGTCCCATCGGATTCAAATACGACAACAGATATATTGCCACTTCCTAATTGGACGGCAGTGGATTGAGATACCCGATCATCTCTTTCAGAGCTACCCCATATAAAATCAAAGTCGCCAATCACACCTCCCGCATAGCTTGCTGTAGCTCTAGCACTACCATCTGGTGAATTGGATAAGGCACAACTAGTTTCCATTATTTCATCAAATACAACTACTATTTGTGCTTGAGAAGTTAATTCAACAGTGGTATCAATGACACAACCATTCCCATCTGTTCCGTTTATCGTATAGTTGCCAGCCGTAAGATCTCTAACAGAAGTGGTTTGTCCTGCGACTTCTTGCATATTTTCATCAAACCAAGCATAAGTATAACCTGGTGTACCGCCTGTAAGCTCTAGAAAAAAAGCTCCGTCCTCAGCTTCAAAGCAGGGTTCCGCCGTAACAACAAAACTGCTATAATCAAATGCTGGTGGAGCAATTACTTCTGCACTGTCTATAGTGATACAATCGTTTTCGTCTATTATAGTTACTGTATAAGTGCCTACTTCTAAGCTACCTGCTATACCAATTCTTGACGGTACATTATTAGGTCCGCTCCACATATAATTATTTTGTTGAATTGGTGTATCCCCAGGTCCTGCTGTTACTTGAAGAAAACCATCACTATCATTTGCGCAGTCTATACTATTATTATTAAATTCTATAATATTTGGTGGGGCTGGACTTCCTACCACAGTATCTATTAATGTGATACATCCATTAGCATCGGACACACTAACCATAATCGTATCCGCATTCAAGTTCATAGCTGTTGCACCTGCTGTATTTGCACTAGGATTATCCTCCAATCCAATCTCTGACCATATATAATCATAGCCTGCTGGGCTAGGGGTGCCACCAGATGCCATCACTGTTGCTGATCCGTCAGGAATATTTAATTGACATCTTGAAATATTGGTAATGTCTATTTCTAGCATTAGGGAATCTGGCTCTGTTATTTCAAATTGAGCTGTTCCAAAACATTGAGAATCTATATCACTATTGGTAAGGGTTACTTCATAAGTCCCTGGGCTAAGGCTGTCGGCAACACTTATGGCTCCATTGGAAGTGATATCCATTGGATTTGCATTCGGCGACCAAGCATAGTTCCAGTTAGCTATATCAACAGATAAATTGCTAATAGGAGATATTTGGATCATTCCATCTTCCGCATTAAAGCATTGAACATCCGACTTTAATTGAGTATCTACTGTTATTTCTATTGCGCCATTCACTCTACTATTATCTGTTGCTGTACAACCATTCATATCAGTTACTATCAACGTATAATCTCCTACATCCAATCCTGGAATAATATTATTATTAATAGTTGGGTCAATATCCCATTCGAAGTCTATTGTACCAGTACCTCCCGTAATTACAGCTTCTAAAGATCCATCAAATGTACCAGAACACTGAGCTGGGGTCATATTTATACGCTCAATTACTAACGCTTGAGGATCAAATAGATTTTCATCATCTACAGCGGTACAGCCATTAGCATTTGTAATAGTAACTTCATATACCCCTGCGGTAAGACTATCTAAAATTTGAAGCGTATCATTGATGCCAGTCGACCATGAATAAGTATATTCATCAGGGTCATCTGCAGGAGTATTAAAGATGAGTGGTATAGCTGTTAAACTGCCAGAATTTTCTCCAACACAATTTGGAAATTGCTCATTGAAGGTAATATTTAATTCAATTTCTCTTACTCTGATAGGATCACCAATAGGACTAATTGCCTGTGCGGTATTTCCTTCATCAATAACGAAGTAAGAATAATCATCTACTGCTAGTCCTTCTATAATAGTGTCCTGTCCAAAGATGATAAAATTTTCATCAAATCCATTTCCACCTCTAAGATCTAAGGAATAAGGAGGCATTCCCCCTACAAAGGAGAAAGATAATTTACCATTATCTTGTCCACTACATGGTGATATGATATCAGTCGTCACATTGATGTCTCCAGCAGCAGGAGGAGGTATTATTTCTAAAGTGGGGCAAAGATCTGAAGTAAATGGAATTGGATTACCATCAAGATCCACTACTTCAATCTCAAGATCAGATTCCTCAGTTGCTGGATTAGTTGGAAGATTTTCTTCGACTCTGATATTGGGATCTCCTTCAGCTTTGGCGACAAAACAAGCGGTGAACAAAGTAGTGTTTTCTGGGAGAGAGGTACCATCAATAAAGTCATTTGTGATCCAACCTCCTAATCTAAAATTGTCATTTCGTGTAGACAATAATACTGTACTATTGATTCCAACAGCCTCTGCTTCAGGACTTGCAGAAAGAGATTCAAAATCTAATATAGTAGAATCCCAATCCACTTGAAATTGCAAAGACAGTAAATTGTTAAAACCATTTACACTTACATCCATACAAAATTGATCTCCAATAGAAACAGTATTATCTTGACAAGATCCTGTAATGGATAATCCACTAGGGGGATTAA
>CAYOBX010000200.1:4068-9627 GCA_964402245.1 uncultured Saprospiraceae bacterium
TCTGCGCCCACAAAGAACAACTAACAAAAAGAGCGAGTACAAAAGGGACTATGTTTTTAAACATAATAACTACTGTTATTTTTTAGATGAAATTAGATGTATATCAAAAAAAATAGAAAAACTATTTCCGAAACCTATGCCCGAAACGGTATTTCTATCGCACTATTTCCTTTTTTTTGATATAAAGTCTATTGGGTAAGTATTAAACTAGCAAAACGTCAAAAATAAAATGAACCAATTTAAATCATAACAACCTGTCAACCAGAGCTGTTTTAATTTTAATTTACATTTTAATTTTAATTCTTCACTTAGCACATAAAAACGAGCTATAAATATATTTATTGTTGATCTATTTGCTCGGCAATGTCGCATGATTTACAAGGCTAAACTTACTAGAGAAAAGGCTAGTATGTTATAGCTTGATGCTCAGTGCACTACCAATCATTAATAGAAACGGTTGAAAATACTTATAGGTACAAAAAACAGTTATTTTCCCTGTTGATTGCTGTCTGGAGTGGATAAGTAATAGTTGCGAGTAATTGTTTTACCTTTTTGCAGGGCAAAAATAGGTTTTTTGAATCTTTGTTGGAGAGGTATTTTGGTAAAAAGCTAAACTTGGTCAGGTAGTAAGCAATGAAGGATAGATTGGATGGCTGATTAGGGGCAAGAATGAACACGGAGGCACGGAGGCCACAGAGTTATATGAGTTCTCTGTGGCCTCTGTGTCTCCGTGTTCTATATTTAAATTTCGCCAGAAATTCTTATTCGAAGAGCAGATTCCCAAAGCGATAATTTCGACCCCGTTCTCCATAGATCAACATTTCATCTCTGCCTATTTGTTTACATACCTTTGGACGGGTTGTAATCGAAGCTTCGGTATCACTAAATAAAGGATTAATAACAACCGAACCATTTTTATTGATTTCTGCTAAAGTAATGACAGCATTTCTACCTGAAAAACTATAGAGTTTTCCTTTTTTGCTTGGATCGAAATTTTTATAATTGTCATTATAGACAAAGTAAAACTTATCTTTGACGATAGACATAGCATAGGAGGAGAAGTAGCCGCCATCGTTTCTAGTAATTTGTTGTTTAGGGACTCTTGCGGTCCATTCGATTTCTCCATTAGGCTGAATATTTACCACAATTACATCATTATAGTGATATTCATAGTCGTCATTATAGCTATTTCTGTTAAAAGATCGGTTGAATCTACTATTACGAAACCCTCCAAAAGTTCCAAACCCTCCATTATAGCCATAGTAGTTATCGTTATATCTTCGTTCTACGTAGTATTGTTCTGCGACCAATACTGCTCCGCCATCACTTCTAAGAATCAAATCGTCCAATGCATACTGGTAAAGCTCTGGAACATTTCCTTTTTGAGCCGATTTTTTGGCTTTATTGGTTTGCTTCTCTGATAAGAACTCTGTTAAAAAGTCAAAATCAAAAGCTTTTAGATTTTTATTATAAATTTCTTTGGTGGTAGGGTTGAGTCTGAAAAAGTAAGTGCCTTTGACACTATACGTTCCAAGTTGTGAATAGAAACCAGAAAAGACTAAATCTCCATTTTTAGCTACCCTAAAAGTTAGGTCTGTAATGAACTTTTCATTTAGATTGACTTTATATTCTTCCACGGCTTCCCCATTTTCTCTATATGCTAAGACAACATATTGGTAAGTCGGCTTACCGCCTCTTCTAAATCGTGTTTTATCTTGATACACAACGCCTAGCATATAGACATTACCTTCATTATCAACTTGGTATTCTTCTATAGAAAATTTATCATCCTGAAAAGGTAGACGAACTTTCTTTTCCCACAATGCATTCAATTGATTATCAAATACTTGTAGATAAAAACGCTCTGGCTCTTTTTTCTGTTTAGGTAAAACAGAATAGATCAATATCTTAGAATCATCTTTGGATAAATGATGTCTAAATCCGCCTTCTTGATAGGCATTTTTTGTTTCTACTTCCGCTAATTTTATCAACTTTTGACTAGGACGCATAGAACTTAAACTCACGCTTTGCGCAAATAAATAATTCTTCTTTTTAGCTTGATTATTAAAAGAAGTTAGTAGATACATATTATCTCCTATTACAATCAAGTCTTCAAAATCTCTTGTTTTCTTTTTATATTTCAAATCAAGTTCTGCTGATTTTTTCAGCTTCATTTGTTGCTTGTCGTAGTATTCTAAATAGACTTTTGGATTTTCTCGTTTTGTTCCTAAACTTTGCATCCGTAAGGCATAAAAACCTGCCTCATCATAATGGACTACTTTTGATAGGAAACTGTTATTGGGTTCATTATACTCTGCACTCCAATCAATATTGGCATTTTTTTGCGGTAGTTGCTCTTGTGCAAAAACAGGCAAAACACTAGTTGCTAAGAGTAAAAAGAGACTAAGAATCTGAATGAATGCTTTCATGAAGCTATTTTTATTCGTTCTTTGACAAATCCTGTGGTCAAGGAAAAAAGAGAAGCAAAAGCGACCCTAGGAAGCGTTGATTTTTCTTTTTCATTGACATACGTTCACTGGATTTGTCAAAGAACCTTTTTAATTATAACTAAATCTACAATAAAGTAACGCTTTTATTGCAATATGTATTTAAGGAAAGTTTTAAATAATTCTTAAAATTGTGGCGGGAGTCTTATAAGAATTGATTTTGGTCGGCAAGGAAGAGCATTAAATTGGTTTTTTGAGGAGAGTATTGGATTGAAGTTATAAACCATAACTGTCAGGCTAAGGTTCTTTATCTTGAGATTCGGCAACAAGTATGTTTACTATATTTCTTTAGAGGACGCAATTTTGTAATGTTTCTTTTCAAAGAAGCATTACAAAATTGCGCCCTCTAAAAAACGATTAAAATCTAACTGTTGGCGGAGTGCCAGAAAAACCTTTACAAATATCTGCTTATCAGCACTTTGATATTAGCCATAAAGGTTATGGTTTGTAACTTCAAGCCAATAGATTAACCTACTAAAAGCGCAATAATACCTACCACAAAACAATAGTAAGCAAACCAACTTAGCTGACTTTTTTTGACCAATTGGATCATCCATAAACAAGCGACTAATCCGGTAAGAAAGGAAGCTATAAATCCAGCGACTAATGGGACGGCAAGGTCTTCGGATAATACGAATTTGCCATCTAAAATATCTTTAGCTATTTTTCCTAAAATTAAAGGAACGACCATTAAAAAGGAAAATCTAGCTGCTTTTTCTCGGTCAATACCTAATAACACAGAAGTGGCGATGGTTGATCCTGATCTAGAAATGCCTGGTAAGATAGCTACTGCTTGTGCTAAACCGATAATAATGGCATTGCCAAAACTGACATCTTTATTAGTGTTTTTGGCTCGATCTGCCATAAATAGCAATGCACCAGTCAATAATAACATTCCTCCGACCAATTTTAATTGACCTTCAAATAAGGCTTCTAAAGCATCATCAAAAAAGAAACCTATAAAGGCTGCGGGAATCATGGATAGAATGATTTTCATAGAAAATTGCCATTCCTCATTCCATTTTGGTTGTAGTAATCCTCTAAGAATTTTATCAATATCACTACTAAATACCCACATAGTACTCAAGGCAGTGGCCGCATGTAAGACTACACTTAGTAATTGCTCATTTTCTTTCAAGCTATCCATGCCTAATAAGGCTTGCCCTATTTCTATATGTCCACTACTACTTACAGGTAAAAATTCGGTAAGTCCTTGTATGATGCCAAGTATGATGGCTTCCAGTATTCCCATTCTATAGG
Source organism: uncultured Saprospiraceae bacterium (assembly GCA_964402245.1). Classification (GTDB taxonomy): domain Bacteria; phylum Bacteroidota; class Bacteroidia; order Chitinophagales; family Saprospiraceae; genus JAFMDF01. Next base: position 7,836 of record CAYOBX010000200.1, read on the forward strand.
TTTGTTGTTAAGTAGAAGTCAGCAGTCAGATCGTTCCAGTTAGCTTACGCTAACGGAACTGTCAGATGTCAGACGTATGATGTTGACAATATTAGGATGCGTCATAAGTCTGACAGAGAAGCGATCTGACTTCTGATAGCAAAGCGGTCTGACTTCTGAATTACTTTTTAAATATCGCTACAACTTCTACGATTAAACCTACTAACATCAAGAATGGTGCTAATACTGTTCTACGGAATCCATAAATAATATTCTCATCCCAAACTTCTGGACTAGGCATACCGCCACCAGTCATCAATGCTAATCCTAATAAAATAATACCGAAACCTATCCCCATCAATATATAATTCTGTTTACCAAAGAGCAACGGTTCTTTGGCTACTGTGTTGGCAGTTGTCCTTCTTCGTGACTTAGTAGGGGCTATTTTGGTAGTTGTATTTTTTGTACTGACAACTGTTTTTTTTGGAGTAGTCGTAACTACCACTTTCTTTTTGCTTTTTGACTTGGCTTTACTCATTTAATGATCGGTTATAGTAACGATGAAAGAATAAATTCATGGCTTTGGGTAGTCAAATTTGAAGCTAGACAAAACATGAAAAAGTATAATTTCTCAACTCTAATTCAATAAAGATCTTCTAATCGCATATTTAGATATTTATTAATGACAAAATAAGTACTTAATCCATTAATAAGTATGCCTAATATTAAAAGGACCAGCGCAATTCCAACTATGGAAAAGCCAGAGGAAAGAGTTGCTAGTTCAAGTAAATGACTATTCGCCCACAAAAGTAAGCATATCAATAGGAGTATAGCGATTATTGCACTGATAATTCCATGTAGAATACTTCGCTTAATATAAGGCCTACTTATAAATTCCCAAGTAGCCCCAACTAATTCCATATTTTTAATTACGAAACGATTGTTATATAAGGATAATCGGATGGTATTGTGAATCAAGGTAATAGCAATTAGTAAAAATAAACAGCCAAGCACCAGAAATAGCCAACTAATTTTTTGAATATTGGATACAATTTGATGTACTAAATCCTCCTGATAATATACATCTTTTACGAATCGTTCAGATTTTAGTTTTTGCCGTAAAATTTCGAGTTGTTCGCTAGTCATATAATCCGCCTTTACATTAAAAGTAATGACATCATATAGAGGATTTGGCAAATCAAGATTTAGAATTTCTTCTCCAAATTCTTCTTGCAAAGAGATTAATGCTTCCTCTTTATTGATTAGTAGTACAGTTTCTGATTTGGTAGCTGTATCTAATCGTAATGCATTGACTAAACTATCTACTAAAAGAGGACTACTTTCTGGTTCAATTTCTACTAAAATACTCACTCTTTCCTTTAAAAGTTGTCCCAATTGACGGCTTAGACTAAATAAAACACTAAAAAATCCCAATAAAAATAATACCATGGCTACACTAGATATCGTATAGAAGTAGTTAGGTTTGGTACGTTGAGCAGGTGTTTTACTTAGAATGTTTGACATTTAATTACTATTCCTTCGTCGTTACTTGTATAAATTAAGTTCAAAATTAGGAAAAAATAGAAGTTGGTAGGGTTAATAAAAGGTTATTCGGTTCAATTTCTTTATTTTTATTGTTCTTTACTCCTTATAACTTGCGTTTCGCTATAAATAAAAGGAGAAAATTCAAATTAGTATAATACCTTGTTTTAAGTTGTGTAGAATTAAGGTCTTAGCATTAGGCAAGCAGTAGCTTATGATATAGTTCTTTAGAGGGCGCAAATTTGATTTGTTTTTTTATAAAAAAACAAAT
>CAYOBX010000201.1:0-9626 GCA_964402245.1 uncultured Saprospiraceae bacterium
TGAATGATCGTCGTTTTTTAAACGGATGGTGTCTCTATTCTCGCTTCTCTGCTCTAAAAAGTGTATGGTTTTAAAACGCAGTACTATCAATAATTTTTTTTTACTAAATTTACAAAATTATCAAATTTAATAATATGAAAATACAAGTAGTAAAATATCTATTGTTATGCTTAGTAGTTGGCCTATTCTATAATAATATAGCTTATAGCCAAGCACCTGCTACTCATGATGCCCGCATGTACGATATAATAAAAGCCGTAGATGCGGATCGAATAGAGAAAGATATTAGGAAATTAGCCAACTTTGGTACTAGACATACCTTATCGGATACGCTTTCAGAGACAAGAGGTATTGGGGCAGCACGCAGATGGATAAAAAAAGAAATGGACAAAATCTCTGCTAATTGCGGCGGATGTCTAGAGGTTTTTTATCATAGAGGCTTAGTGAAAGGTGGGGAATCTAGAAGAATTCCCGAGGATACTTGGATTGTCAATGTAGTCGCTGTGAAGCGAGGAACAGTTTACCCTAATCGATATGTCATTATGTCTGGCGATATAGACAGTCGGATTAGTGATCCACTCAATGGAACAGACGATTCTCCAGGAGCGAATGATAATGCATCGGGTATGGCAGGTGTCATAGAAGCGGCAAGAATATTATCAAAATATGATTTTCCTACTAGTGTCGCTTTAGTGGGTTTATCTGGAGAGGAACAAGGTTTATTTGGTGGAAAATTTTTGGCCGCTACAGCCAAAGAGCAAAACTGGGATATAGTTGCGGTACTCAATAATGATATGATCGGTAATATCTCTGGTATTGATGGAGTGGTTGATAACACGACCTTCCGAGTATTTTCCGAACCTGCGCCTCCAAAACAAACGGAGCAGCAACAAATTTGGAATCGGTTTTATGGTGGAGAAGTAGATGGTCCTTCTAGACAGGTAGCCCGATATGTGGAACGAATGACTTCTACCTATATGACCAATTTAAAAGCGAAAATGATCTACCGATTAGATCGCTTTGGAAGAGGTGGCCATCATCGTCCTTTTAATGATGAGGGGTTCCCTGGAGTCCGAATCATGGAAACGCATGAAAATTATAATCGACAACATCAGGATATTAGGACAGAAAATGGCATTGAATATGGTGATGTAATAGAAGGAGTCAATTTTGATTATGCCGCTAAACTAACGGCAGTGAATGCGATTTGTTTGGCGGGTATGGCTTGGGCGCCTCCTCCTCCCTCACTCGTCATGATCGGTGGCGCTGTCAAAGCTAATACCACCCTTCAATGGGATGCAATAGATGATCCAAATCTATTAGGCTATAAAGTGTATTGGCGAGATACGACTGCTCCACAATGGCAGTATAGCAAGTGGGTGGGTAAGGAAACGAAAGCTGTTTTAGAAAATATTGTGATTGATAATTTCTTATTTGGGGTGACGGCTGTTGGAAAGCAAGGGAACGAGAGTGTGGTGGCTTATCCTCGGACTTTGATTCCTAGGAGGTGAGGTTGGGAGGTGGCTGTCGCCACTTGAGAATTATTGAACACGGAGGCACAGAGCACACAGAGGAAAATCTAACGCTGTGTGCTCCGTGCCTCTGTGTTCAATAATTCACGCCTTTGCCTATCCTCTCCAACAAACTCGGCAATTCGAATACATCACGTATTATATAATCTGGCTTAACCTCCCCGTTAAGTTCTTTTCCGTGACTCAACCAGCAAGTAGTAATTCCGAAATTATTTCCTCCTTTTATATCAGAATTCAAGCTATCGCCAATCATGAGCATTTGCGTTTTTGGAGGTGGGTTGGGGATAGATTGGTAAGCATATTCAAAAAATTCGATAGCAGGTTTAGCTACCCCAATTTCATCAGATACGACTACACTTTCGAAATACGACATTAGTTCTAATTTCTTTAACCGAGGTCGTTGTGCCTCTTTCAATCCATTCGTTACAATACTTAACCTATAGTCCTTTTTTAAGTCCCCCAATAATTCCTTTACTCCTTCATACATCTCACTCGCTGATACTACTCGCTCCATATAGCGATCGCTGAAAATGTCTGGGTCTATATTTTTTTTGTCTATGGCATTTAAAAAAAGAGACATTCGCTTAGTTCTCAATTCTACTGCCGTAATTTGTTGTTTTTCAAATTCTTTCCATACGCCATGGTTGAGGGTTTGGTAGGTTTGGAAAGTGCTAGGCGTATAGTCAATTAAAAAGTCTTTGCACACTAATTCAAAAGCATCTTTGCTTGCTTTTGTAAAATCTAATAAGGTGTTGTCTGCGTCAAATAGTAGCCAGGTGAATTTCATTGTATTATATTAGATGATTGGACTTCTATTCATTAGTGAATGTAGGTATATTTTAGAGGAAAGATAGTTTAATTTTTCATAACTATTCAGCATAGTATGTGCTCAGGTAAGAAGTAATAGGTAATAAGTTTCTGCTCGTCCTTATTACCTATTACTTATTCCCCAGTTCCAATAATTTTTTCATCGTTTTCCAATTTCGAGTAGTAGCAGATACTTTCAGTTTTTTCTCGAAGAAATTATTTGTGAGTTTAGACTTGTGGTATTTTCCTTCACAATAGATATAGGCATCTTTTCCTATTATTTTAAATCTATCAGGCGTATAGTCATAGGTATTTATTTTTTCTAGATTTTCTGCTGATGGATTTTCTTTTAAGAAGGTTAGATGTAATCGTTCTACCTCCGTATCCTTTGTGATGAAAGGATTATTATTATAAGCTTCCGCTATTTCTTCTACCGTTCTTACAATTACGGGCACTTCAAATCCATACGCTTTTTGGATAGCTTTGTAGATCATTGATTCTATAGGTGCGATCTTCTTTTTTCCTGTATAATCGAAAATTACATTTCCGCTTTGGATATAGGTGTGGGGATTTTTGAAACCTAGCTTTTCATAGAGTTCTCTTAGATCGGCCATTAGGATTTTTCTTTTTCCGCCTACATTGATGCCTCTTAGTATGGAGATTAGTTTTGACATGTTTTTTTTATAATTGTTCCCGAAGTTCTGCTAGTTCCACTTTCGTCAAATCTCGCCAAGTCCCAAGTGGTAAATTATCCAAATGAATATTCATAATACGAACTCGCTTTAGCGTAAGTACTTTATAATCCAAGAATTCGCACATTCTTCTAATTTGTCGATTTAAGCCTTGGGTTAGAATAATTTTAAAAACAGTCTTTCGTATTTTTTGAATAAAGCATTGATTGGTGACCGTACCTAATATAGGAATTCCTTTTCCCATTTTTCTTAAAAAGTGTTGGGTGATTGGTTTATCGACACTGACAATATATTCTTTGTCGTGATTATTTTCTACCCGTAAAATTTGATTGACAATATCGCCGTCATTGGTGAGAAGGATTAAACCAGAAGAGGCTTTATCTAGGCGACCGATTGGGAAGATTCTTTGGGAGTGGTTGACAAATTCTATAATGTTATCTTTATCTTTTAAGTCAGTGGTGCAGGTAATACCAGGTGGCTTATTTAAGGCAATATAGACTAATTGGGGTTTAGCTATTAAAGGTTCCCCATCAATAGTTACTTGATCTCCTTCCTCTACTCGATTCCCTTTTTTCGCAAGTGTTTCATTAATTTTTACCCGCCCTGCTTCAATCCACTTATCAGCTTCTCGGCGAGAGCATATACCTGTGCTACTAATGTATTTATTTAAACTTATGGATGTGTCGTTTGATTTCATGCCTCATTTTGCGACAAATCTACAAATTAATTAGCAGTTATTTTTTTCCCGTTCCTATGAGCCTTTTGTGGTTCATAAATTTATTTAACCGCCATAAAGCAAGAATAATTATTAGCAGTGGTTGGTTCCATAACGTTCTTTTCCAATTCTTTGATAATAGAAACAGAATCAAATCCTGCGTTCATTAGTAAGGCCAAATGAGTACTAGGTTTGATACGTCCGCCTTCATATTCAAATGGAGAACTCTCAGGTTTAATAAAATCACCATTTAATAATATACCGCCTTTGGGTAGTATATTATAGGCTATTTTATAAACCTTAAAGATATTGTCTTGGCTAAATAGATCGTGTAATGCCCAAGTGGACACGATAGCATCTGGTTGTTTTTGTATTTGATCCCCCCAATTGTCACTCGTTAGATCAGCTTGCGTGAAGACTAACCTATCTTTGTAAGCAGCATTTCTTTTGGCAGCTATATCTAACATGGGCGTAGCATAATCTAAACCTTCATAATAAATGTTTAGATCCCTCTCTAATATATGGGCTGCTAAATATCCTGGTCCTATACCTAATTCTAAAACCTGTACTTTAGGGAAAGATATTTTTTTAACTTCTGCTAAAATTGTATCAAATAATTCGAGTCTAGGAGGAGATGGTTTAAATCTATCGGACCAGCCTTGAGAAAATTCAGGATCGTGAAATTCGTGGAGTTTTTCTATTTTCATATCTATGAACTTATAAAGCCAAAGATACTAATAAATTAAGAACACAGAGACACAGAGCGCACGGAGTTATATTTTCCTCTGTGTGCCCAGTGCCTCTGTGTTTAATTTTTATCTAATTTATCACCAGCATACTCTTAGTACGCATACCATTTTTCGTCTCTAAATGATAATAAAACACCCCATTCATTGGTAAGATTTTACGATCAATAAGAATTTCATTTTCTCCTTTATCGTAGGTATTCATTGATTGGTAAATAATGGTACCTGTCACATCCAATAAAGTAAAAGATACAGGTTCTGGACTTGGCAAGTAAAAACCAATAACTGTTTGCTCTGTAAAAGGATTCGGCGTATTTTGATATACTTCAAAAGGACGATTATTAGATATTTCTTCAAATGCTAGCTTGATGTCCAAAGGCTCGTTTGTATCATCATAAGCTTCTATTACAGTAGGTCGATCACTCAATGTCAAAAACTCACTTAACAGTCCATCTTCTTCTGCCTCAAATATTAAGCTAAAGATGGTATTAGAAATATCAGTAACATGTTCTGGTCGATTCCAACTAACCGTTAAGTAGTCTTCTTTGGTAGGTATAGTGCCTAGGTAACTAGGCGTTACTTCTCCAGCTACCCATTCTAAAAGAGATAAACCTTGATGCGTCAATGTAAATTGATAACCTTCAATAGCTAACTGATTGATATTGAAATCTACTGTATATCGTTCCCCAGCCTTCACGACTTGATCCGCTACCTGAATAGACATAGGATCTTTATTAGATCGTGGAGCTGCTGTCATTAAGTCATTCGTCAAGGCACTACTATTTAAGTCTCCTATTTTTACTGCCACAAAATTAACATTCGCTCCATCTTGCGCATTGATTAATTGGTGTTCTTCCGCATAATCTTCTAAGGGATTATTTGGATCCATTGGATAACTTGAACTGACAAAACGCCAACTCCAATTATTAGGAAATTCTTCATCAATATTTAAAATTACTTTACGCAATTGGACCATATCAAATGCAGTAATGGTACCAGAACGATTGACATCTGCTGCTATATATTTATACGGAGAATCTAATAAATCAATCCCTAAAATATGTCGCTGAACAATCACCAAATCATAGGTAGATACTCCATTTAAAAGATTAGTATTTTTTCGTGGCGTTAAAGTATACGTACTCCCCTCCTCTATTTCAAAGTTATAAAAGCCTTCTGTATCTGTTTGCTCCATAATAGTAGGAGCATTGTATCTAGCAACCCGAACTTCAACCCCTTCTACTTTATCTCCATCGATGGTAGATACTGTTCCTGATATACTAGCTGTTTTGTTAGAACCACAGTATTGTTTATTATCTTGAATAGTAATCTGGGTACTACAATTAGAAAAGTTATTATTGTTATCAATAACAAATAGTCTAGCTTCAGACTGCCCTCTATCATTACATCCTAAAGTAATCTGATTTGGTAATAAAAGAACAGATTCTATCGTAGTAGGCAAGGTATTGGTCACCGTGTTATGCCATATTCTAAAGTCCAAATCTGGATCACAATCATCAAAGCTATTGCCATTCAACCAAGTTGCAGGAACTGTAATTTCTTTACTAGCTAAAATATCTATATTCAGATTATTCCCGTTGCAAAGGGCAACAGGTATACTACAATCCATGAATCTAAATATTTGTTCTGAAGCACTAGAGTTTCCGCAATTATCAAAAGCAGTTACCTTCACCGTATAGGTTTCAAATGGAGATACGTTATAATCAATTGTAGCAGCAGTACCCTCTTTTACTAAAGTGTTGCCTTCTAACAATTCATACCTAAAAGTAATATCTGAATTAAAAGTACAATCTTCTGCTGTCAAAGAAAAAGTTTTAGGAGCGCGACAATTGGTAGTTCCATTTGTAAGGCATTCTCCATCTGTACTAATAGAAATAATAGGTGCTTCTGAATCTTGTACTTTGATTATCTGTGTATAAGTAAATAAACCATAATTGCCTAATAATTGTCCATTCATTATATCTCTAGCTGAAAAAGTTCGATTAGCAGAATGACTAACATGCCCATCTGCACCGATGTCTCTTGGTAATGGAAAAGCTTCTTGTCCATTGACTAATTGACAGTTATTGACTAGTTGCCATTTTCTGAATACTTTAAAACAACCTCCTCCAGTACCTGCAAATACTTCATCTTTAAATTCCCATTTTAATAAATCACATAGTCCTGAAAAAACTTCAATTGGAAAATCAGGAACTACCGATCCACATTGAAACACCGTATCTGCTGGAAAAGTAACCGTCCATCCTGGACGATATTGTATATGAATATTTTGCTCGTACCATCGAGAACTAGGAGAACTTCCACTAAAATCTAGCGATCGATATCGTCTTCTTAATCTTTGTTCTCCACATTGATCTACAATTAATTGAAATTGTTGCTCTATACTTATCTCGCCACATTCTAAATTATCTTTACAAACTGGGTTGCCAAATTTTTCTATAAATAAGGCTCCCCTTACAGGATCTACATCCAACCATTCTTCTTCATCAAATTGACCATTGTGATTGTCGTCAGTTTGAGTACCAAATACATCGGTATGATATTCATCACAGTAAGCTACTGTATCGGGTAGTGCTGCACAAATAGGTTGCAAATGATCTTCTGGAAAAATATTTAACCAACAAACATTAAAATTCCCAGCTTTATCAATTGCTAATAATTGTACTCTCACTAATTGGTTAATATCACAACAACCTACTTCTATGAAAGGTGCCCAACCATCAGCAGGGATGCGTCCCTCATAAGTTGCTAATATTTCTGTATTTAAAGCAGATTCAAATACATTGGTATTGCCACAAACAGATCTTCGGATATAAAATTGATCAATGCCGCAATTATCGGTAGTACCATTATCTATATCTTCTGGACGAATTGGGAAATTGCCATTCGTCATACTGACTCTTAATTCATCTGTACAAATTGGTGTTGGGCTTGTTTGATCTCTTATATCAAAATAAATATGACAGGTATCAGAGCGATTATTACAAGCATCTATATGTGCAAAAGCTACACTATAAGAACCAATTGCTAATTCTTGTTCTCGATCAGGAAAATAATCAACACCTCCATCTGTACCAAAAAGACCTATTAATTTTGTAGTAAAAGAGCCGTCACAATTATCTGTTCCTCCAGGTATTGGAATCTCCGCAAGTGGTAAGATACCAGTACAACCGAAGTGTCCATTAGAAAAAATATGAGGATTCGATGCACTACCTATTTCTCCTTCTAAAGGCTTTATCATGATAGGAGCCACCGTATCAACGACTACAATAATCTGCGTATCGGCTGGCGCAACAGATTGTTCATTTTCACAAAAATTTCTCAAAGACCAATATCTAACAATTTGAAATGATGTGCCACATACCGGGATCGTATCTTCTCTAAATGTTGCATCTAAAAAGCAAGTAGCTCCGCCATCCGTTTGTAATTCTAAATCAGGAATACCATCTCCGTCAGAATCCAATATAGGCCAACCAGTAACGGAGGGATCCGCAGACATAGAACAATCAATAGTTGTATCTTTTGGAGCAAATAAATTATCTGCCGTAGGTCGTTCTACGATCAAAGCTTGGTAGGCGAAGGTAGTTTCTCCACAGCGATCTATAGCTACCCATTTGGCAAAGAAAGTCTTGGTTGCATCGCAAGCATCTAGTTCTATTTCAGGAATTTCTACCTCTAAACTTGCCAACTCGCAATTATCAATTACTCTTGGACGAGTAAGTTGACTAGGAGATATTTCTAAATCTTGACATCCAAAGAAAGTACCAACTTCTTGAATGGTATCTTGTATGGCATCTAAAAATACTGGCCGAATTCCATCAACAAATTTAATTTTTATCTGGCAAGAATCTCTATGGCTTTGGGTACAAGCTAAGCTATCAAGGGTGATGACTCTTGTGATAAACGCATTATAAGTATTATTACATTGAATATTTCCATCGTTGCCTGCATTAAGTACAGGTAAAGAGTCCAAGGTAGTAGATAAAGTACCTGACACTAATCCCGTATCGGTCTCTACATGGACTATAAAAAATTGCTCAATCGTACCATCATTAAAAGGTTCGCAAGTACCAAAACTTTCTAAAATCGCATCTGGTGCAATTTCTGTTTTACAACCTTGACCGATAGAGACATTGATTTCATCATTACAAACCAAGCTTGGTGTGGTTACATATATAAAGCAATGAGCATGAATGGTCGTATCCACTAATAAGCGATAATCCACTGGATATACACCATAAGGCAAATCGTTATCAGTGATAATTTCCCCTGCCATAACTGTGTCCCTTTTACCACAAAAGGATCGAATAACCCGCAGATCGGTTACATTACATCCACCACTCTGGGAGACATCTAAGGTTGGGACGCTATAGGTTACATCCGCCCGTAAAGTAGAGCAATCTGCTACTCTAGTTACATCTCCTGGTTTTACAAAAGAAGCGATAGTCTCTTCTACACAGGTAATTTGTGCTTTCCATCCACTACCAGATAAATTATCTCCATTAGTTTTAAAATTAAACGTGATACAACCCGAAGCATTAATAGTGGGATCACAATTAGAGGCAAGCCATCCACCATTTATTTGAAATACTCCAGCTCCACCAGCCGTATCAATTGCATCCAAGGTATCTATCCCTTCATATACAAAAAGGGAATCACCTGTTGATAAATTAAATTCTGAAAAAGTGAATAAGAGTTTGTCTCCATGATTAGGAGGACAGATCGTAACGATACTATTTCGAATACTATCTGTTCCATCAAAATAAACTAAGTCGCCATCACTTTCAAAAAAATGAGTGTCTGTGCAATTAGCTAAAGTATAGCCCAAAGAATCCATTGTACCTACAGGCATTACAAAAGTAACAGTGTCGGCCATTGAAAGAAAAGAAGTATTATTAGAAAAATCTGTCGTCGGTGCTTCTTCTTCTATTACCGATAACGAGGTGTTATAGGAAGCACTGGAAGAAAATGATTTGCCTTCATTTGTCGTGACAGAAGAATACTCTAACCAATTCACATCTTGTAACAAAAAAGTACTAGATGCAATAATTATTAATAGTGTTGTAAATGTAAGGATTCTCATAAGTATTTCCTTTTTATATAATGTAGCTTA
>CAYOBX010000202.1:0-9610 GCA_964402245.1 uncultured Saprospiraceae bacterium
GTACCACGGAATTCATTCCGTAAACCGTACCACGGAATTTATTCCGTAAACCGTACCACGGAATTTATTCCGTAATACCTTTTTCATTAAACAATGATCTACAATTGATAGATCAATATAAAAAGTAAAGCATCTGGTTAGACCTTACATTGTTCCGTTTTCAAAAACCTTAACCAAGTACTTGAATGTCCCCCGATTCAGGCGCTATAAAAAAATAACAGTTATGAGATATTCTCTGTTAATTTTGCTTGCTTTTGTATGCAATATGAATTTCACACAGGCCCAAGAAGAATCTGGAGTCTTTATTCCGGAAGAAGATGTAATGGTTGTTCCTCCTCCCATAGATGAAGCAATGGAAGAGGTAGTCACTACGGAAGAAATGAGTGCTGATACCAAAAAGAAAAAAAAGAAGAGAAAGAAAAAATCTAGAAAAAAATCTAAAAAAACCACCTCCCAATTAACCTTTGATATTGTCAATTCAGGTAATGCTAAACGCGTATCTGATATGAAAAGAGACAGTATTGATTATTATCAACATAGTGTAGCTGGGGAAACTGCCCTCACGCTAGCGATACTGAATCAAGACCTTCACATGGTGGAAGCCTTGTCTAAAAAGGCAGTTATTAATCGAAAAAACGAAGCAGGAGAAACCCCTCTAACCTTGGCTATAAAATATGGTGATTTAAAGATTATCAAATTGATAGCTAAGCGAGCAAAAGCTGCTTTGAAAAATGATTCAGGAGAGGCCCCCCTCTTTCTTGCACTAGGATTAGGCGACTTGTACCTTATAGAAGATTTAATTCAAGGAGGTGCAAATGTTAACCGAAAAAGTAATGGCATTACCCCTCTTGCCAGAGCTGTAGAAACGAATAAACCCCGTACCGTGGCTTTCTTGATTGATCATAAAGCAGTCGTGAATAAGCCCAATGATGATGGAGAAACGCCCCTCTACATTGCTACCAAAAATGGATATGATTTAGTTGCTGGCATTTTGGTTAGCAAAAGTGAAGATCCAACTGGTGATGTCAATTGGAAAACTAAGATAGGAACCCCTCTAATACATGTAGCGGCTGAGTTTGGTAATCCAGAGATTCTTCGATTATTAATTGCTCATGGTGCTAATATGGAAACACTAGACTTCATGGAAAATACTGCTTTAAGTATTGCTTCTACGAAGGGTATATCCCCTAATATACAAGCACTGGTTCAAGAAAATGCCAATATCAATCATCAAAACCTCCAGGGTGATACCCCTCTGATGTTGGCATCTACGAACTACATGGATGCTGCTGTTACCTACTTATTAGAAAATGGAGCAGATGCCACTATAAGAAATTATATGGGCTATGCGGCAGCAGATTACTACAGCACAAATGTCTACGACGGACTTTTTGCACAAAAAGGAGTTAAACAACAACAGAGCAAACACACATCCTCCAAAGCCCAAAAGGCACCTACTAAAGAAAGTTTAAAAGAGAATCATTAGGCGTCAACAGGGAAGAAAGCTTATCGAGAACTAGTTCTCGATAAGCTCCCTCCTACTCAGATAAACCGATTTTTGCTTTCCTAAATAACCGATTTATTTATTTAGAACAGAGATGCGAGAGTAGAGAATAGAGACCACCTTTCGTTTAAAAAGCTAAAGTTTTTTATAAACGAAAGCAATCTTTGTTCTCGCTTCTCTACTCTCTCTTCTAATTAGACAAGATACAATCTCATTCAATTATATATAGTATTCGTAAAACACAATATAAGAAGCAGTAGTCGGGATTTTACAGGCAATTCCAGAATCTTAGATTTAAGTATGCCCCCTTCAAATCCCGCAACTGTAATACTGACTGCTGTTTCTATGAGTGTTAGATGAAATGTATTGGTATATCTGGAATTAAAAAAATAAACTGGTCATAACGTTTGGTTCAATGGATGCGATTCAGGGGTGGATCGTATCCGTTTTTTTTTGCATACTGGTTAGTAGAACAGAGAGGAAAGAAGCGAGAAAAGAGATGAAATCCGTTTGCATTTAACATTTTTTTGTTGCATACAAACGGATTTATCTCTGATCTCTACTCTCGCTTCTAAAATTATAATTAGACGGTCATCCAGTAGCTATTCCCAACTAGAATTAATAAAATAGTCAGAGAAATAACTAATAACCAGAATCTTATATCTTTTAAGAGATGAGTGTTGTTCTCAGATAACATAATTGTTCAATAAATTTATATTATTAAAGGTAGTAACTTGTTAGATATTATCAAAAGGTTATAGCCTAATTCTACTTTGGCACTCAAATAGAACCAAAGTAGAGCTAAATAATTAACAACTATCTTTTGAAATATCTATACGACATGGGAAAGGAGGAAAGTGGAAAGGGAATAGAGGAAGGATAGAAAGGGTTTTCTTATAAAAAATAACTGCTTGATAATTATATTATAAAGATGGATTTTGGTAATCGGCAAGCAGTAGCTTTGATATAGTTTTTTAGAGGGAGTAATTTTATTAGGCTTTTAAAAAAAAAACCTAATAAAATTGCTCCCTCTAAAGTTATATCGTAACCATACTTGTTGTCTACTAGCCAGAAACTTCTACCAACTCCATTTTTATAAGAAAGCCTTTCTCGCTTATATTAATTTTCAAAAAAGATGCCAATGTAAATAAAGATTTGTTTCTATTTTGCTGGATCTTTTGTAGGTGTTTCAATTGTTTCTGCTTCTGTTTCTATTTCTGCGGTAGTTTCTTTAGTAGCTTCCTCTGTTTCTGCATTATTAGCGGCAGCTTCTTTTTCTTCTGCCTCTAATTGCGTAAAGATGTCTCGCTCTTGCAGATAATTAAACCATTTAATGATTTTTTTCATATCGCTCGCATGCACGTTATCTTCATCATACTTGGGCATAATCTGTGAAAAATAAGCATGTAAATCTGTTTTTGAAGAATTAGCTGGAATAATAGGTAAACTATCCTTTTTCTCTAACATAGCTTCAAATACATCCGATAACTTAATAACATCGTCTGGATTTTGAGAATAGATTGTCACAGAGCCAAGAGGTGTAAATTGATGTTTTCTAGACCCAACAAAGCGTTTCTTTCCTGTATCGATATCTTCGATAATTAAGCCATTACTGCGGTTAGCAGCTACTTTCTGCACCCCTCCTAATCCACTAATAACTACTAATTTTTCTAAATTCATTTATATTTTTTTGAGTCTAGGAAATAGATTTTATAGTTTTATTCCTTTAATAAACGTTAATTTTTCTAAGCGGGTGCAAAATTACAAGAAATTGTATTTAAGTAACGACGAAAGAATAAATTATAGCAAGAACCTATGTAATTAACGTTCCCTTTTTGGGTTTTTTACTTAAAAGAAAGATTGTTGAGCTAGAAACAAAACTTATCGCTACCTTTTGCAGGTAGCTTTTAGTAACTTCGCACTTTATTTTTATGCTAATTTATTAGTGCTATGTCATACTAACTGGACATAAGGAAGAATATAGAAGCGAGAGCGGAGAAAAGAGATCGGATTCGTTTAAAAATAACGAAATTTCGTTGTTTATAAATGAATCCGATCTCTCCCTATTCTAATTTTATGCCCTGTAGTATGATGCTATGTAAGAACCCTAGTAGTAGTTACATGAAACAACAGACTATAGAGAAGACCGTCTCTCTTAAAGGAATTGGACTTCATACAGGCCAAACAACAACAGTATCTCTTTTACCTGCTCCAGAAAACCATGGTGTTAAGTTTAAAAGAGTAGATATAGAAAAATCAGTTACTATCACTGCTGATCCGAATAAGGTATCCTCTAGCAACAGAAGTACTTGTCTGCAAGTAGGAGAAACGGCTATCCATACAGTGGAACATTTATTATCTGCTTTGGCAGCTTCTGCTATTGATAATGTTTTAGTGGAAGTAGAAGGGATGGAAATTCCTATTTTAGATGGTAGTGCTAAGGAATGGGTGAAATTATTGAAGAAGGCAGGAAAAAAAGAGCAAGAAAAAAAGAGGGAGTATTTGATTATCGAAGATATTATTGAATATAAAGACGAGGAGACTGGGGCGGAATTTATTGCTTTACCTTCTAATACTTTTGAAGTAAAAGTACTACTAGATTATGAAGTAGAAGCATTGAATGGACAGTATGCCACACTTAGCACTTTAGAGAACTATGCTAAAGAAATTGCTCCCTGTAAAACATTTGTATTGCTAAGCGAATTAGAAAAATTGGCAAAAGAAGGATTGATTAAAGGAGGTAGTTTAGATAATGCGATTGTTTTTTCGGATAAAAAAATGAGCAAAAAAGCATTAGAAAAATTAGCAAAAAAAATAGAACATCCAGCAGCAAATCTTAGTATAGAAAATGGTATTTTGAATACGCAAAAACTAAACTTTCCTAATGAAGCGGCTAGACATAAGTTATTAGATTTAATTGGAGATTTGGCCTTAATCAACAAACCTATTAAGGGAAAAATTATTGCCACCAAGCCAGGTCATCAAGCTAATACTAATTTTGCTAAAAAATTAAAAACGCTATTCTTAGAACAGAAGAAATTGAAAGGCAAACCTCGATACAATCCTGATACGCCTCCCTTATATAATTCTGTTCAGATTCAAGAATTATTACCACATCGGCACCCTTTTTTATTAGTAGATAAAATTATAGAATTGTCAGATACTCATGTAGTAGGCGTAAAAAACGTTACACATGATGAGTATTTTTTTCAAGGGCATTTTCCAGGAAATCCAGTAATGCCTGGTGTTTTACAAATGGAAGCGCTAGCGCAAGCGGGCGGAATTTTGGCCTTATCCTTAGTAGATCCAACAGTTAAGTGGAATACTTATTTCTTAAAAATAGATAATGCCAAGTTCAAAAATATGGTAGTGCCAGGCGATACCGTTATTTTAAAAATGGAATTGTTAGCTCCCATAAGAAGAGGCGTTTGTCAAATGCGAGGTACAGCCTATGTTGGCAATAAAATTGTTTCAGAAGGAGATTTAACCGCTCAAATTGTTAAGAGAGAAATAAAGGAATAATGAAATGAAAAATCAGTATTTCTAAAAGAACTGTATAGTAAGAAATTAATGAACACGGACGGACTAAAAGTAATACATCCAGAAGCAAATATTGCAGCAAATGTTTCCATTGAATCATTTGTCACAATAGGTGCTGATGTGGAAATAGGAGAAGGCACTTGGATAGGGCCGAATGTAACTATAATGGATGGAGTGAAAATAGGTAAGCAATGCCGTATTTTCCCCGGTGCAGTAGTGGGAACTATTCCTCAGGACTTAAAATTTGATGGGGAATCTTCAAGAATTGAAATTGGAAATAATGTAACAATTAGAGAATATTGCACCTTGAATAGAGGTACAAAAGCAAATGACACCACGATTATTGAGGAGGACTGTTTGTTGATGGCTTATGTACATGTAGCGCATGACTGTGTATTAAAAAGAGGGGTAATACTAGCTAATAATGTTAATCTAGCAGGGCATATCGAAATTGGGGAGTACGCTGTTTTAGGAGGACTTACTGCGGTTCATCAATTCGTTAAGATTGGTGCACATTCTATGGTTGGTGGAGGATCTTTAGTACGAAAAGATGTTCCTCCATTTATCAAAGCCGCAAGAGAGCCATTAGCGTATGTGGGGATCAACTCTGTCGGTTTGAGTAGGCATCAATTTAGCAAAAAACAAATTCACCATATTCAGGATATTTATCGACTGTTGTTTGTCAAGGGACTGAATGTCACTCAAGCAATGGAAGCTATATCCAAAGAACTTCCTTCCTCGCAAGAACAAGAACTTTTATTTGATTTTATTAATGGTTCTAAGAGAGGAATAATTAGAGGCTTTCGTCAACGTAAATAAGTAGAAGTCAGAGGTCAGATCGTCCCGAGTGCTCGGGACTGTCAGAAGTCAGATTTATGACGTTGACATCATGTTCGCATCTGACAACCGTAGACGATCTGACAGCCATTTATTCATTTTCTCCTCTACTCATTGAGTATTTACTAACCTCTAAGATAAACAGCATTTCCCTAAATGAATATAACAGTAGAAAATATAGGCAAACGTTATTTGTATGAGTGGATATTTAAAAAAATAAACTTCCATTTTAAAACAGCTACTCGTTATGCCATCTTAGGAACTAACGGTTCTGGGAAATCTACTTTTTTAAAAATAATTTCGGGCCATCTTTCTCCTTCCAAAGGGTCTATCTTGTATCAGAGAAAGGGGCAGAATGTAGATAGCGATGATTTATATAAGCAAATAAGTTTTGCTGCGCCATATATTGAATTAATAGAAGAATTTACTTTGCAAGAAGCCGTTGAATTTCACCAAAAATTTAAAACCTTTCGATCCAATATTACGACTACCCATTTTCTTCAACTCATTCAATTAGAACATGCTGCTTCCAAAGAAATACGATTCTTTTCTTCTGGCATGAAACAACGACTCAAATTGGGTCTAGCTATTTGTTCTAATACGTCTATATTGTTATTAGATGAGCCTACCTCTAATTTGGATGAGAAAAGTATAGACTGGTACCAACAGTTATTAAATAGATTTTCAGATAACCGCCTAATTCTAATCGCATCTAATGAAAAGCGAGATATTGAAGACTGTGATGAGCGGTTGAATATATTGGATTACAAGTAGAGACGTAGCATCGCTACGTCTCTACTATTACTGATGTTTTCATTTAAACTATCTTGCCTTCTTTTGGTATAGTAAAAAAATATATTTTTACTTTTGTCGTTACTAAGTCCCGTGGTCAAGTAAAAAAGAGAAGCAAAAGCGACTAGAGGAAGCGTTGATTTTTCTTTTTAATTGACATACATTCACGGGATTTATCAAAGAATCTCATTTTTTAATATCTAGCCTAGAAAGATGAATACTCAAGAACAAAAAAGATTAGCAGAAAATTATTCCAGAGAAAAATACTGGTTAAAATGGGGGCCTTACTTGAGCGAACGCCAATGGGGAACCGTACGAGAAGATTATAGTGAACATGGTACCGCATGGGAATATCTCTCCCACGACCATGCTCGGAGTCGAGCTTATCGTTGGGGCGAAGATGGGATTGCAGGAATATGCGATACTCGTTGCTTAATGTGTTTTGGAGTAGCTATGTGGAATGGACAAGACCCGATTATCAAAGAGCGCTTGTTTGGTTTGACAGGTAATGAAGGAAATCATGGAGAAGATGTGAAGGAACTCTACTATTATTTAGATAGTACACCAACACATTCTTATATGAAACATTTGTATAAATATCCACAACGGGAGTTTCCTTATGCAAATTTAGTAAATGCAAATAAGGAAAGAGGTCGCCAAGATCCAGAGTATGAATTATTGGATACGGGCATTTTTGATGGCAATAAATATTTTGACGTTTATACGGAATATGCGAAAGCAGATGATACTGATTTATTAATAAAAATTACAGCCCATAATAGAGCTAAAGAGTCAGCACCATTAGTTTTATTGCCCACTCTATGGTTTAGAAATAACTGGAGCTTTGATACTAAAAAGGAAAAACCTGAAATTAAATTAACGGCAGAACATAAAGACTATGTAAGTTTTAGTGCACAAAGTGATTATTTAGGAGATTATCATTTTTATTGTGAAAAACCAGAACGCATCTTATTTACCGAGAATGAGACCAATATGGAGCGAGTTTTTAATTTTAAAAATGGAACTCCTTTTGTAAAAGATGCCATTAATGATGCGGTTATTAGCAATGATTTTGATACACTTGATGCACAGCAAAATGGGACTAAATGTACCCCATTATATCGTTTTGAAGTGCCAGCAGGGGAAAAGGTTTCTATTCGTTTGCGATTAAGTAGACAAGCTTCTACTAGTAATCCGTTGACTGCTGATTTTGATGCGCATTTTAAAGCTCGCTTGCAAGAGGCAGACGATTTTTATGCAACCTTACTCCCCAAAAATGCGACAGAGGATCTAATTAACATCCAACGCCAAGCCTTTGCTGGCATGATGTGGACCAAGCAGTATTATAATATAGATGTAACCCGTTGGTTGAGTGGAGATCCAGATCAGCCAGAACCATCCAATAATAGAAAACAAGGAAGGAACTCAAATTGGAAACACCTTTCCAATGAAGATATTATTTCTATGCCCGATAAATGGGAATATCCTTGGTATGCTGCTTGGGATTCTGCTTTTCATTGTGTGCCTATCGCGTTGATAGATGCAGAATTTGCAAAGAAGCAGTTAATTATGTTTCTACGAGAATGGTATATGCACCCCAATGGTCAAATGCCCGCCTATGAATGGGCATTCGGGGATGTGAATCCACCAGTGCATGCTTGGTCGTGTCTAGAAGTATATCGGATAGAAGCTCGTCAAACAGGTAAAAAAGATGTAGACTTTTTAAAACGTGTCTTTCAAAAACTACTAATTAATTTCACATGGTGGGTTAATCGAAAAGATAATAATGACAATAATATTTTTGAAGGCGGCTTTTTAGGTTTAGATAATATCGGTATTTTCGATAGAAGCGCAGAGATCCCTGGTGGTGGACATTTAGAACAAGCAGATGGTACGGCTTGGATGGCGATGTTTTGTCTGAATATGCTGGATATGGCATTAGAGATCGCTCAATTTGATCCAACTTTTGAAGATATAGCTACTAAGTTTTTTGAGCACTTTATTATTATTTCAGAATCCTTAAATCAGATTGGAGAAGATTGGGTGGGTGCTTGGGATGAAGAAGAAGGCTTTTTCTATGATATTTTAGCAATGCCTGATAATAGCTATACACCACTAAAAGTACGATCATTAGTCGGGTTGACTACGATGTTTGCCACCCTTCGATTGGATAGATCCCGCTTAGAGAATTTACCTGACTTTAAAAGACGGCTAGAATGGTATCGACAATATCGAGAGGAGCATAAAATGTATTTGGTCATTGAAGACTTAGCAGAGGATAAAGATATTTTGCTCTCTCTATTACCCAATGAACGCTTGAAAAAAATGCTGAAAGCCTTATTGGATGAGCAAGAATTTCTTTCACCAGTGGGCATCCGTTCGCTTTCTAAAATTCATGAAACTCCTTATAACATAACTATAGTTGGAAAAGAATTTGGCTTGAAATACGAACCTGCTGAATCCACAATTGGCTTATTCGGAGGCAATTCTAATTGGCGAGGTCCTATATGGATGCCAATGAACTATCTAATTATTCAATCCCTGCGACAGTATCATGAATACTTTAAGGATACTTTAAAAGTAGAATGCCCTACGGATAGTGGTAACTATATGAACTTAGGGCAAGTAGCGGATGATTTATCTAGTCGACTAATTAGCTTATTTCAATCGGATGCAGCTGGCCATCGCCCTATTCATGGCATGGACGATAAGTATAAAACGGACCCTCATTTTAAAGACTTAATATTATTCTATGAATATTTTCATGGATGCAGTGGACGAGGCGTGGGGGCTTCGCATCAGACAGGTTGGACAGGTGTGGTGGCAGAATTGATTAATCGAAGGTAAGTATTTAGTCAGGTATGAATAAACTAACATTTTAAAAAAGGGTTTTCTTATAAAAAAGTATTCGCTAAAAATTAGGCTAAAAACGTTAAA
>CAYOBX010000203.1:0-9592 GCA_964402245.1 uncultured Saprospiraceae bacterium
GGCGATCTGACAGCAAAGCGGTCTGACAGCGAAGCGGTCTGACAGCGAAGCGATCTGTCTTATCTTTCTAATACTAAAAATCCAGAAACAGGATCTTGATTGAATCCAAATTGTACAATATAATAATAGGTCCCAACAGGCACATCATTTCCTTCATAAGTACCATCCCAATTATTGAGGTATGGAGATGCTCTAAATAATTCATCCCCCCATTGATTGAAAATAACAACTTCGTTTTGAGGGAAGTCGCCTGACTCCAAACAAGGAACTACGAAATTATCATTCACGCCATCTTTGTTGGGTGTTATAATAGTCGGAACAATACAACCTGCGTTATCTCCTATATTTAAAAGAACAGTGGTCGTTGTACATTCTTCTGGACAAAATCCACTACAAAGTTCATAGGTAAATTCATCTGTACCTACAAAACTCACAGGGGCTTTGTAGGAAATTGTTCCCTCATCATTCACAGTCGGTTCTCCTGTACCATTAGAAACAATAGATAGTGAAAAGTTATCCGAAAATAAGCTGTCGTTTTCGGTTACATCTAAAACAGCTGATCCACTAAAATCTATTGCATAGGTATCTTCCATTGCCATTGGTGCTTGTTCATAAAAGATCGAAATAGGAACACTTGAAAACCCAGTACATGCTCCTGCACTAATATTCCAAAAGACAACGTTTTCTCCTAGACTCAAATCGGAAACAAGGGTACTTCTATTATTGACCGATCCAAAGTCTATTGCTGCATCT
Organism: uncultured Saprospiraceae bacterium; assembly: GCA_964402245.1. Lineage (GTDB taxonomy): Bacteria > Bacteroidota > Bacteroidia > Chitinophagales > Saprospiraceae > JAFMDF01. The sequence goes on from CAYOBX010000203.1 coordinate 754, forward strand.
GGACTTGACCATTTGCCCGCTACACCAGTTGGCAATTCCGCAGCCGTGACTACCGCTTCTCCATTACAAGAATTTATATCCGCATCGATCACCATTGCTTCATCTGTTGGTATATCATAGATATTTACCTTCACCGTATCTTTAATAGGGCAAGTTCCTTCTATATCAGAAATAGTCCAGTAAAAAGTATAGGCATTAAAAGGTCTTCCAGGTTCTATAGAAGTTATTAATGTATTCGGATTATTAATGTCTTCAATTACCACTCCTAAGTCACTTTGTATAGAAGGTTGACTCCATTTTCCCATGAACTGACTTGGTAAAGCATTCGCACATAATTGCACAGAATTAACATCACATTCTTCCAGTAGCGCATCACAAGCCTGTTCCAGTGAGCCTGTTGCACTCACCCGCATAATTAAATTGGCAAAAGAATAATTGCCACAAATAGGATCTGATAAAGTCCAAGTAAACACATAGGTTTCTCCTGGACGAATTCCTTGAACAGCAGACTCTGGCAAATTTGGTTCTAAAATAACAACTTGTGGATTATTAACCGTCCATGTGCCCATCCCTTGACTTGGTAAATCTGCACATACAATTGCATCCTCAGGGCGGCAAATCACAATATTTTCTTTACAAACTACTGCCTCATTTGTAGGAAGTTGTTGTAAAGTTACCCTTGTTGTATTGGATGGATTAGAGGCACAACCATTGACTTCTTGAATTGCATAAAATTCATAGGTGCCAGGCTCAAAGCTACTGACATCTAAAATATAGGTATTAGAAATCATAGGATTATCTATCGGCTGATCTGTTGCTGCATCAAACCAAGTATATAAAGCACCTGGTGTAGTTGTTTGTTGACTTACAAATAAAGTGGTTTCTGTTGCTGTAGCTAAACAAACATCTCCACTATTATTAACAGTTGGAGTTATTGGAATAGAGGTAACATTAACAGTCATTGGAAACGATCTAGGAGAGTCGCAGCCATCAGATTGTATTTGCACGGTGTATCCTCCTGCATGCTCTGCTTCCGCTGATCCTGAAATAATAATCGTTGGGGTAGAAGACGTTGCAGAAAAATCTGGGCCTTCCCAAAAGTAAATACCTCCTGGCACAAAATCAGTTTCTAATTCAATTCGATCTCCTTCACAGAAATTATTTACGGGTACGATAACAGGTTGTGGCAATCCGCTGGTCACTGCAATATTAATCGTTGCTGTAGCTAAGGAGCTACAATCTCCATTAAATACTTGCACTAAGGCTAAGCCATCAAAAGCGGTCGTAATTGGATCTACCACAAGAACTGGTGTCGCCGTAATCGTATCAATAGTTGGTAATCTCCAATGATAGGAGGCAACAAAATTATCGTAGGAGGTTGCAGTCAATTCCAATCGTTCTCCCTCACATAATGTCGTGCTATTCGCCACCAAAGATGGATTAGGCGTTGGTAAATTTGTTACGGCAACCACCTCCGTTACTGGGTCTGATTGGCAACCGTTATTCGTCTGTACGACTAAGTTATAAGTTCCATTTACAATCGTTGCATTAGTATTTGGAATAATCAAAATACTATCTGCATTCGGCGCTAAAGTCGTTCCATCAGGTAAAGACCAAATATATTCATAGGTTCCATCATTAGATGGAAAAACATCTGCTGACAAAATAACTTCTGTTTCATTTGGAATAATACATGGATCAGAATCACCTGAATCAAAAATAGCAGTAATAACAGGTGGCTCTTGAATAGTGATATCCAAAGTCTGAACACTTTGACAACCATTCAAAGAAGTAATTGTTACGCTATAAAATGTTGCTGCTGGTACGGTGGGTGTTCTGCCAAAGTAAGGATTTCCTTGACTGTCTTCCCAGTTATAAGTAGCTCCTGCTACGGCTGGGTTAACGTCTAATTCTATAGTCCCTCCTTCACAAGCACTACCTGTAAAAAATGGCACCCCACTAGGGCTAGATTCCACACTTACATTGACAGGATCAGAGGTTTCAGATTCACAGCCAAAGGAAGTTATGCTTAATACCCAATCTCCTGCCATTAGTGTACTTACGGTGTCTATTTGTAAAGTAGGAGAGGTAGTTGTAAAAGTGGCGAAGGTAGTCGTGTTCGTCCAATTGAAAGCACTACCAGTTGTTATATTCGATATTAATCTAAATGGTTCTCCTTCACAAATTAAGGCACCCGTCTGATTAGAGATGGTTGGTTTATCTGCCCGATCTCTGATATTGACTACCGAGAAATCTGACTCTGAAGTACAGTCATTTTTTGTAACGATTAATGTATAAACTCCTTGATTCGCTTGAGAAGCATTTAGTATAGGAGAAGGGTTAGGAAAGTTGGACATAAAGCCTGGCCCTACCCAACTATACATCGCTGTCGGATCTATATTTACTGCCCCTAATTCAATAGCATCTCCTTCACAAACTTCTATAATAGGAGATGCCGTAGTGGCAGTTGGTATTTCAAATGCCGTGACACTTATTGTAGGAGATGGGCTAGAGATACAATCATCACAAGCTACAAATAAATAGTATAAGTGTTGCCCTACTGTTGGATTACTAATAGCTAATCTAGGAGTAGTGGTTATTCCTATTTGAACAACTGAATCTGGTAAATTATTTCGATTCATTACTTCAAACCAACGGTACTCTACATTCGAACAATTCAAATTATCAGTGACTAATACAATATCTTCGTTTTCACACAATTGAGTTTTCTCTGTTTGGATATTTGGAATATCTAATTCATTGATATTGACAAACACCGTTCCGCTAGAAGTACAACCTGTAATGCCTGTTATCGTTAAGGAATACGAACCTGTATTCAAGGCCGTGATACCTGGTATAAATGGATTGGCATCATTCGATACAAAATTCGAAGGCCCTTCCCATTCATACGTAAAGACTGTATTCGGATTAACAGGCGTATTAAAAGTCGTATCTGCGAATAGATAGAGGGTATCATTGTCACAAGCTCCTAGAGAAATGGTAGGTTCTAATAATTCCGTGACAACTTGTATCTCTGTTTGGCAACTTGCTTCATTTCCAGAAAGATCTGTTACTACTATTGTTGCATCTACAAGTCCCACACTATCACAAGATACTTGAGCTGGCGAGATAGAAATATCTGCAATGCCACAGTTATCCTCTATCATGGAGAAGATACTATCCGTACTAGTCATCACATCTGTTAGAATAATTCCAGAAGGATTGGTGGATACAGAAAAAGTTGGATTACAAATAACAATCGGTGCTATCGTATCCATCACCTCCACGACAAAATTGCAAGTAGTACTACTAACTGGATCCTGAATAGTATAAGTAACCGTATTAATACCTATTGGAAAAAGCTCCGTTGCTATTGTACTTGCAGAGGTTAAAAAGCCAGTGGATAAGACACTACTATCCGCTCCCATCACACTATAATCTATTACAACACTTGGATAAGCCAATTCAAAAATAATCTCGCTTCCTTGATCTACATTATCCGAATCCAATAAACCACAAGGCCCAATGAAATCAGAAAAATTAATAACGTCTTGATTTGGAGAAGCACTAATCGTTAGTACCCCATCCGCACTCCATGCAATGAGGGTATCTATTGGAATAGCATATTCTGTTCGCACACCACTCACACAGGCCCCTATCGAGTCGCTCAAGGTAGTACTACCTAGAGAAAATCCATTCTCTCCAAAAATATTAAAGAATTCTCCTGGGTCAGAAACATCTCCTTGTAAGGTAACGGTCAAGATGGCATCACCAATTGGATTAATATTTCCAACCAATAAATTTTCTGAAAAATCAATAGGGATAACTCCTGCATTCGCATTAGAAGTGAATTCCAAAAATCGGGCGGCTGTTACTTTTATATTATTAACGAATCCACAGTTGTCTGTAAAATTTTCTGGATAGGGTAAATCATATGGGATTTCACAATCCAGCGTATCTAGGAAAAAAGTAGCGGGTGCAGGGCATTCAAATTCTGGTGCTCCTACATTATTAATCACTACTTCTATATCACACTTTCCTTGATTACCAGAACAATCTTCTGCGATATAAGTAATAATATGATTGCCCCCGCTAAGCGATAACATTGTGTTTGGCACATAGACTGTTGGTGTCCCATTATCCACTTGATAAGTTAATTGGACATTGTTGACGGATTCATTATAATCATACGCTAAACTAATAACTGCTTGACCTCCTGAACAAAGATTATTAATAGCTGCTGCTCCTTGTCCATTAGGTATCAACCTTAGTGTTATAATACTGTCCAATGCATAATTATTAAACAAAGTGAAATCCAACAAGACTAAAGCAGTCCTACTCGTATCACATTGGGTAGGTGATAAATCTGTCTGCCCAAGAATACTCCCATCTTCGCCTACTACTAAAAAATATTCGTCTACTCCTTCTCCATCTACTCCTTGCAAAATTATTTCTATTTCCACATTCCCCGTAATAGTTCTAGTCGGTACACCAGCTCCTACATTAAAATTAAAAACCATTGAATCTACAGGAGTCGTATTCACATCACCTGAAGTGTCACTAGTAAATGCTTGCGCTATACTCAAAGAATCTCTACCTCTAACACCATTGCAATCGTCAAAATAATAAGGGGCAGGTAATAAAAAACTAGCAGAGCAATCCAATGAGTCTCCAAACAAAGCTATATCTTCTGGACAAACAATAATAGGCGCTATGGTATCTACTACCTCTATTGTTTGTTGGAATTCTGATTGATTATTACAAGCATCGGTCGCTCGCCAAGTCCGAGTTAAAGTGTAATTATAAAAGCCACAATCGGCTTGAGAATTTGCCTGCGTTGTTTCTTCTCCTACTAATTGCAATAGCGGTGTGGCACATGCATCCATGGCCTGTATATCGCTTCCAATAACAGGCATAGGAATCGTATCACCTGTACACTGTATCCTAATATTTGGCAGCAGACCAAATATAACTGGAGGAAGTGTATCTATTAAAAGAACTTTCTGCACGGCTTCTCTACTATTTCCACAGGCATCCATTACTCGCCATGTTCTAAAAATGGTATCAACTGCTTCTCCTTGTAAACAATCGCCACCAACTACCAAATCTGTAAAAGATACAGAAGGATTAGCATCACAGTCATCCACCACCATTGTAGGCGATCCCGTAGCAGACAAACTATCTCTTAAATCACAACTAATTAAAGTATCTTTTGGTAGGATAAATGAAGGAGCCAATGTATCCACTACTTGAATCGTTTGAGTATAACTACTTCTGTTATCGCAAGCATCCACTGCTTCCCATGTTCTAAAAATCGTATAGGTATAAAAGGCACAAGAATCCAAAATGGTGCTTCTTGTAGTAGAGTCTTTTACCAAGGAAATAATTGGTGGAGTTGGGCAATTATCTTCCGCTATAATATCTATATCAATAATAACATCTATTAAATTATTTTCAGAACAAGCGACCATCGTATCCACGGGAACTAAGGTGAAAACTGGAGCCAAGGTATCAATCAATAATAGTCGCTGAGTAGCTTCTGTGAAATTGCCACAGGCATCACTTACCCTCCATACTCTTAATAGTGTATCTGCAATACCTCCCGTTTGACAATCCCCATTTTTGATATTATCAATATGCGTTACAATAGGATTGGCATCGCAATCATCCATCACATTAATTGGCATACCAACACTACTTAGACTATCTCTAAATTCACAAGCGATGATCGTATCATTCGGTATTTGGAAAGTAGGCGCAATAGTATCTGTTACTTGTATTTGCTGAGAAAAGCTGGTTCTATTATTACAAGCATCCAATGCTTCCCATGTTCTAATCAAAGTGTAGTTGTAATGGGTACAAGTATCGACATTCATACTCTGCGTAGAAGAATCTCCTACAAACTGAATCATCGCAGTATCTAAACAATTGTCTATTGCAATCAAATCTATCCCTACTACTGGCATTCCTAAAGTATCGCCAGAACATTGGATCATCGTATCTAAAGGAACTAGAGTAAAGGATGGCGCAATCGTATCAATCAATAAAATTTGTTGAATACCTATCGCAACATTTCCACAAATATCCATCGCTTGCCATTGTCGAAATACCGTATCCACTACACCATTTTGACAAGAACCCGCTACTAAAGAATCTACATAGTTTAAACTAGGGTTAGGGTCGCAATTATCTTGTAGATTAATTGGCATTCCTGTCAAAGTCAAACTATCTTTAAATTCACATAATACAGTTGCATTACCTGGTATAGGAAAAGTTGGAGCTACTGTATCTACAACGGTGATTACCTGGGTTAAACTATCTAAATTGCCTCCAATATCTGTAGCAATCCATGTTCGGGTAAGAGTATAATTATAAGCCGTACAAGTATCAGGATTACTACTCTGAGTAGAAGTTTCTCTTAGTACGACAGTGGTTGTAGCATCACAATTATCCAAGGCAATAATATCTCCTGTAGAGATCATTGGTGGGGTAGGAATATTTCCACAAGTTACAAGCGTATCTATCGGCACGCCCATTAATATAGGTGGCGTTGTGTCAATAATCATGAGCCGTTGAGAATCTAAAGCTATATTTCCACAGTCATCCATTGCTTGCCAAATACGCAAGATAGAGGCATTTTGGTTATCCAAAACTTCCGTGAAACTAATCACTAAGTTAGTATCACAATTATCCATGACCTGCACCATCGCTGTATCTGGCAACGCATCACATTCTACAATCGTATCCAATGGTAAATTGATAAAACTTGGCGCAATCGTATCTATTAAAGAAAAGAGGGCCGTATCCATCGTTGTATTTCCACAAGCATCTTCAAAAGTGAAAGCCACTGTTATCTCTGCATCACACACAAAATCTGCTATAGGAAAAGAAAAAGGATTTCCTTGACCTAACCAAGTAGTTGTATTTCCTAATTCATCTTCAATATTTGCCTCTTTAAAAAAGACCATTCCTCCGCAAACATCTGGGAAACTTTGACCTTGTACGAATAACAACCATTGCTCTAAGCGATTACTTTTATTCGCACTACTACAACTTTCTGTTGTGTCTGATATAAAGCCTGTAATAATTGGGGCGATGGTATCTATGATAGCATAAGATGCTTTTGTCGAATCTATGTTGCCACAGGCATCTGCTACATGAAAGACTACCTCATAGGTCGCTTCATTACCACAAGTCATCGTTGTATCTATTCTTGCTACTGACCAATTACTAGAACTACTACTATTGTCTATATTATCACAAACATCAGTGGCTCTTGCACCTCCATGATCGCCAGTCCAAACAGCAAAAGAAATAGCGGGATTCAAACAATCTACAATCGTATCTAAGGAAGGTTGAACAAGGATAGGCGGCGTATCATCTGTTACCATGATACTCGCACTTCTTGCTCTCGAATTACCACAGCTATCCATTGCTATAAATTCAACAGTAACACTTCCAGTTTGCCCACAACCATTTTGCAATCCAGCAAAATCATTACTAATTGTTACTCCTGAAGAATCAATCGCCACTCCTCCACCAGCATTCATCAACCAATTATTAATTAAAGTATCTAAAGGTGTAGTAGTATTACAAGATATTGCTAAACCTATGGGATCAATCAACCAATCTGGTCGAGTATTATCCGGATTAAGGGTAATTGTCTGAGCGAAAGTGGTTCTATTACCAAAAGCATCAAACGCAGACCAACTACGGGTAAAAGTTCCACCTGTACAATTAGATACAGATGTTGCTCCATCATATTCAATTCGATCCACTCCACAATTATCTGTAGCTATAATAGAAGATAAAACAGGAAGTCCAGGCAGCTCACTCAAATAATTAATCGTAATATCACTCGGCAATGTAGCCGTATTAAACACAGGTGCTAAGGTATCCGCTATATATACTTTTACAGGGGTGTTCGTTAATACTGCATTGACTCCATTCGCATCTTCCGCAAAGTAATTAATCAATATTTCTTGATTCGCCATGACTAAATCCCCAATTGCAAAACCTCCACTAATCATGTCAATACTAACCGTTGATATAGGTGTTCCATCTGTTCTTGTAATATTCACCGTATTAGGATGCCCCCAATCTAAAGCTACTTCACAATTTGCAGCCACATATAAGGTATCTGGCCCCGTATAATTGATAGAAAAATTAGACTGCTGCGCCAATAGCGATAAGGAAGCTATAGATAGTATAAAGGAAAGAATATATAGTCGTAAGGGTAATCGGTTTTCCATGAAAGACAATTTAAAAACACTTTTCAGCTATATAAAACGTAAGGAATCAATTAAAATTAAAATGCAACTTAAAAAAGCCTTGATAATCAGTTGTCTGTAATTTTAATAAATGGATATTTATTCATTATCTGTAATGGTAATATCTATCTAATACATATGATTAAATGGAGATATTATCAAAAATATTCTGTTTGTAACAAAGATTTGGTAAAGAAATAGGAAAGTAACGTAGTAAACCTAACCATTCAGTTAAGTGGAGAGATGCCTTTTGTACTACTAAGATATAAGCAATACAGATAGGAAAAAAGGGATGTAGTAAAAATATATGCCTTTGGTCAATGACAGGCATTTCTCGGTTTTTGTTCACGGGAGATACTTTAAATCGGTTTTCTGTTTTAATTAGGAGTTGTTAGCTATTAGCTTCTAATTAGGAAACTAAAGGCTAATTGCTAACAGCTAATTACTAAAATCAAAACAGATAAAGATATTTCATATATACATAAACCTTACCAAGATGCGTTAAAAGTAACTTCTAAGACGTATTTACTTGGTTTTTAATAGGAATTGGGGGATTGGGTGTAGTTGAA
>CAYOBX010000204.1:0-6176 GCA_964402245.1 uncultured Saprospiraceae bacterium
ACATTCATAATAATCAAATCATTTATTATAAAGAAGTTCCTATCTCAAGTCCCTTTACAGCTAATTTACTATTCGACAGCATAGATGAACTAGCGAGAAAAATGGGGCCTTGTGGGGTTATTTTCGACATAAGTATTAGCAAAAGACCTGATTCTATTGCAAGAAGAGCGCTTAATAATCGCATTAAAATTCTACCAGAAAATATTCACCAAGCTGCTTTTATTATAAAAGATAATCTCCTTATAAAAACAGCTGCCAAATTTGTAATGTTTCAATCTAATCTAAAATCGTATAGTATCAATACAACAGTAGAGGAAGCAGAAGCATCAATAAATAAAATATTAAATGGCTAGTTCAGAAATACAAATACCAATTAGGAACGATTCTTATCTGAATGAGGTCTTTCATCATATACTTCATATATCAAAAGGAGAATGTTTAATTACAGATGAATTGTTATTACAGATCACCAATCAACGGCATCGGGATGTACTATCTGGCTTACAACTTTTACATCAAGACTTAGAAACATATAAGAAGGAATTTCGCCAAAAGATAGAAGCAGAGTATCAGTTAAAAGTATTAACAGAAAAAAATAAAGAATTAGTTCAATTTAATCACATTGCGTCACATGATCTGCAAGAACCTTTGCGAACCATTCAAAGTTTTGTAGGGCTTCTTGAAAAAAATCATCAAGATAAACTAGATCAAAAAGGAATAGATTATCTCCAGTTCATTAAAAATTCTTCTAATAGAATGAACAAGCTTATCCAAGGCTTATTACATTATACTAATATTGGAAAGAATTATAAGATTGAACAGGTTGATAGTCAAAGAGTTGTTAAAGAGGTATTAGCAGATCTTAGTTTAAAAATTAATGAATCAAAGGCTAGCATCCATGTAACTAATTTGCCTACCCTAGTTTGCAGTGAATTGGGTATCCGACAAGTCTTTCAAAATCTTATTGGAAATGCTATAAAATTCCACAGAAAGAATAGTGCTATCAAAATTCGAATATCTTGCATCTCCTATGATAAAAAGCACATCTTCCGTGTAGAAGATAATGGTATTGGAATCAAAGAGGAGTTTAATAAAAAGATATTTGAAATTTTTCAACAATTAAACGCTAGGAATTCATTTGCTGGAACAGGTCTTGGTTTAAGTTTATGTAAAAGAATAATTGATCTGCATAAAGGAACAATCTGGCATGAGTCTAATGATGATGTTGGTTCTTCTTTCTTTTTTTCTATTCCTATTATGACGCTATAAAGTAAATTTGTAGCTTTACCTGATATGAAAGGCACACTACATCCAAAGGTCAAAATCTGCTGTATTAGTAGCAAGGAAGAAGCACAACTAGCCATCCAATACGGCGCAACTACCATCGGACTAGTAGGCCCTATGCCTAGTGGTCCAGGCATTATTGACGATTCCTTAATCAAAGAAATTGCTAGTACGATTATTCCACCCACTACTACTTTTTTACTCACTAGTGAAACTACCGCCGCAGGTATTATAGCACACCACCATAAAGCACCCACCACCTCTATCCAAATAGTAGATGCTGTGACAAAGGGTACTTACCAAGAAATCAAATCGCTTTTACCTACTATTCAATTAATCCAAGTTATTCATGTATTAGATGAGGCTTCTATACAGGAGGCCCTTCAAGTTGCTCCCTATGTAGATGCACTACTTCTTGATAGCGGTAATCCCAATTTAGCGATTAAAGAATTGGGCGGAACGGGCCGAACACATAACTGGGAATTGAGCCGAAAAATTAGAGCAGCTATTTCTATTCCGCTGTATTTGGCGGGTGGACTTCATGCTGGTAATGTGCGGCAGGCAATTGAGCAGGTACAGCCGTATGGGGTAGATTTGTGTAGCGGAGTGCGGACTGATGGGCAGTTGGATGAGGGTAAGTTGAAGGCTTTTTTTGAGGCGGTTAATGGGGCTTAATAATATTTAGAGCTAACATAACTCATCTTTAAAAAAATGGTTCTTTATCTTTAGACTCGGCAACAAGTATGTTTAGTATATTACTTTAGAGGGAGCAATTTTATTAGGCATTTTTGCAAAAATGCCTAATAAAATTGCTCCCTCTAAAAACCTATATCAAAGCTACTGCTTGTCGATTACCAAAAGCTATTTTTATAAATAGCAGCTATTGAACAAGCACTTTTCGCTCCACACTATACTCCCCTCTAGTAACTGTCACAATCACCATACCTTTTACATCATTAGCAAGATCAATTTTTTCGACTTGCCATATTTGTGATCCATCCATTTCTTTCTCATATAATTCTCGACCATCGATGCTGACTACTTTTATTTGAATGGGGTCATTCAACTTGTTTTCATTTGATATGGATACATGGATACGGTCTGTTGCTGGGTTAGGAAAAACAGAGACTTCAAGGGGTTCTTTAGTCCGTGGTATAAACTTATTAGAGGTACTCTCTTTTATCATTTGTAGAGGTCCAGTATTCATGATTTTAAAATAATCAGTGTCTCCTTCTTTTTCAAAAGTGATTGGAATATCTTTTACTACATTTACCACTTGTCCATTTTGTTGTCCAGGTATCCATATTGGATTTTCTTCTTTAAACAGTTGTAGGATTCTCTTTACTTCATCATCCAAACCATTGATAGATTCCGTAATTACGAAGTCAGACATAGTGCCATCTGATTTTATTGTAAACCTCAAATTCACTGTACCATTGATTCCTTTGGCTCTAGCTTCTTTAGGATATTCTATATTTTTATAAATAAATTTCATCAAGCGTTGATAAGTACAGTTCTTTTGCTCTGAATGATCTTTACTTATAGCACAATCCTTTAAGACGGGCATTTGATCCACTTTTGCAAAAAGGAGTCGGTGCTTTGGATAAATATCTGATAAGCTAGTTTCCTTTGGGATGACATTATACGCCCCCCAAGCATCTCGAATAAGACTGTATTCTTCTATTAATGTTACTTCAACAACTTCTTCTTCTCCAAAATATCCTGATGGAGAATATCCTCTCATAAATACATCTTCCTTAGTCAATACTTTTTTAGATTTAATTGCTATCTCAGGAACAAAATCGTTTACAGGCGTATTACCTATAGCAGTCCCATTAACAATTAAAAATACTATTGGATTTATTATTTCCACTACCCTACGAACTACCTTTTTCCCATTCTCTTCTACGACTGTAAACTCTGAAGAAAAGAAATTCATAGAACCATTTTTTCCTAATTCTTCTCCATATTCTATTATTGCTTCTTCTGGATATAATTGTAATACCTCTGGTGCAGAAAAATTACCAAGACCCGCAAAGGCTTCAGGAGCAAATCCAACAATACTATCATTAAACAGCACTAAATAATCTTCTTCGGCAAGTTGAGTAGTAAAGTGTTGAAGGTACTTCCTACCCTCTTCCTCAACCACCTTAAATTGATCCGTAAAAAAGTTTACCGCACCATATTTCCCTACTTCTTCTCCGTATTGTTCTACAGCTTGTTCTGCTGAAATTTCAACAATATCATTCAGTGGGATTCTAAAGTCCCCTAAGGCATCTATTGATTCTGAAATTGGTCCAACCACCTCATTATTTAATACTAATAATTGATTAGCCCAAGATCCCAGATCATCATTTCCTTCAAATATTACCTCCAGCCCTTTCTTTTCTTCAGTAGGATTCAATTCTCTATAAATGATACTCTCGCCATCCTCATGAAAGCGTAAAGCATAGCCTTCTGCATTGGCTACTTCTATAGCTAATTCATGGACTTCTTTTGCATGCAATGGAAATTTTCTAACTAAGAAAATGGCTGCATTGTGTAGTTCTTTTATTCTATCGCCTTCCTCCTCTACTTCTACTTTCTTTCCAGATTCTAGAATAACAAAATGAGTAATCGTAATTCCTTCGGCAACATAAGCCGCTTCCAATACTTTCTTTGCTTTCTCTCGATCAAAGTCCCCACCTATCCATAACAATAATTTAGGAGAAACAGGTGGCACATTCACATGTGGATTCAAATAGTCAATAGACAACTGTGCAGTAGCATTCAAATTCGCTCGTACTTGTGGATTAGAAAATACCAATATCATCAACACCAATAAAGGCAATGCGGATAGGTATTTCATTAAAGCTTGATTGGAAGATTGATTTCTTGTCATCATTAGAATACGTTTTTTGAGTTGAGAATCTAGAAAATGACTAGCCAAAGCGAGCTGCATACTTGACTGGGCTTGCTTTAATAAGAGCTGGCCATATTGTTTCGTTTTAGTGTCTTTTAATACACAAGCATCTGCTAGATATTCGTGTATATCTTTTAAGGATTTTTTATACCAATAAATCGGTGGACTAAACCATAGTAGTACACTTAGCCATTCTAAAAACAAAGTATCTATACTATGCCATTGGTTGATATGGGCTACCTCATGGGTAATAATTGTTCCTGCATCTTTTTCTTCTATATGCGTTCCTTGACTCCAAAAAAGGTAATTAAAAAAGGAGAAAGGCAAGTGTATTTCTTTTGTTAGCACTAGCTTATAATTCCCCTTTTGATGGACAGTTCCTGCTTGATAAAGTCTATATATTTTTAATAATCCATCGCCAAATCTTGTTAGCTTTACCAATACACCGATGGCATAAATCAACCAAAGTAATAGTAAGCTATAGCGAATTTCTTCTTTGGCGGTCTGAACAGCCAGTACGGTATCTACTATTTGTACCTGTACTACAATCGGCTCTACAATTGGGCTGATATAAGGAACAGTCGCCGTAGGCTGTTTAGCAAATAGATTCAATAAATCTATTGGTATAATAGGAATCAGTAAACCTAAAATTAGAGTGCCCAATAAGTACCAGCGATTAATTTTAAAGAAGGTTTCCTTACTTAAAAAGAGGGTATATATTAGGTAGAATAAACCCCAACAAATCGTTACTTTGAGGAAATAGTTTATCATGAGTAGATTTTTTTCGGTGAACGGTGGACAGCCCTGGCTTTTGCCCAGAGGCAGAAAGAGTGTAGCCCTCACTGACGGTAGACAGATATCCAATAGATTGTAATAACCTACGTCTAAATTAAAGTTATACAAGAAGCTAAAGACTGATAGCTAATAGCTCATTTTCAATCCTCCTCCTCCAATCGCTCCACCAAATCAGACAATTCACTAATATTCAAATCATCTTCCTTGACCATAAAAGAAACCAAAGTATCCATCGAACCATTGAAATAATCATTAACTAATTTTTTCAAACTAGTCTTGCTGTATTCCTTTCGGCTGATAATTGGTCGGTATTCATAAGTACGACCATATGCCTTATGCGTTAAGTATCCCTTTTCATCTAAGATGCGAACAATGGTCGAAATGGTGGAATGGGGAGGTTTTTTTCCATTACTTTTCTCTGCAATTACATCGCGTATTTGGCTTACGGTACATGGGCCTAAGTCCCAAATAATTTGCATCAATTCTTCTTCGGCTCTAGTTAGTTTCATTATTATTGTTGTTTAGCTGTTAGCTATCAGCCGTTAGCTATTAGCTTCATGCATTGATTGAAGCTAATAGCTAATTGCTGACAGCTAAATAACAGCTCCTACTATTTACTTTTCCGCAGCTTCTATCTTTGCAGTATTAGCTTTGTGCTTTTCAATATCCCAAGTCATATCCCAATGACCGACATATTCTGAAAGTGGTCCAAGCCCAACTTCTGCCCTTCTTTTATCTACATTTTCAGGGTCAACATAATTCTGTTGACTTTCTTTATTTTGCCCATAAGTAAAATGGAAACAAATACAAGCAATTAGGATCAATAAAAACCGAATTTTCATAAGGTGTGTTTTAGAATGGAGTGTATGTATATAACAAAGATAGTTCGTTGTTTTTAGTTTTGCAACTAATTGTTAAATTTTATAACTAAAAATTTAGTTATAAAGCTAAAAAGTAAATAAATGACTATTTACTCCCTATTTTATTAGGTCGCCCATTTAGGGCTTAGAATGCTACTTGTACTTCCATAGGACTTCACCCTATATTCTGATAGGTCGCTCCGTTGGGGCTAGAAAATGTCAATTACCTGTTAGGATGGATAAACTTGTCCTATCTTCGTTTGAATTAAAAAAACCAACTTTCAAATACATGGATAATACTCGTCCTAATTACCAATATTTCTGGCAATATCATC
>CAYOBX010000204.1:6276-9580 GCA_964402245.1 uncultured Saprospiraceae bacterium
TCTCTCTGTCTCTCTAGTGACAAAGAAAATTATTTGACTTATTTAGAATAGTTATTCCTCATAATTAACGCTAATCTTACAATATTTTAACATTGGTAAAGTTATAGATGAATTTTAAATTAATTGTATTCGCATTCGTTTTTTCGTACGTACTACCAATGATCGCTCAAGAAACGACGGGATCTATACAGGGATATATCACAGATCAGAATGGCATCCCAGTAGAGTTTGCCAATATTAAAATGATTGACCAAGCCACTAATGCGACTAGTGGTAGCATTTCTCAAATAAGAGGTTTTTATAGTATTCCGAATTTAACCCCATCTATTTATAATATAGAAGTGTCTTATATTGGATATGCTACTACTTTTAAAGAAAACGTTAAAATTTCTTTAGGTAACAGTATTAACACAGACTTTATGCTAGTCAGCGAAGATGTTACGCTAGAAGCTATAGAAGTAACGGCATCTGCCCGTGCTGATAAAAACGGCAATGAAAAATATATATCTAATGAATTATTAGAACAAACGCCCACCATTTTTAGAAGTATCCAAGAACTCACCAGATCGCTGCCAGAGAATAATTTAAACTCATTTGGAGGAGCTAGTCATAGATTTAATAACTTAAATATTGATGGTGTTGCAACGAATGATGTTATTGGTTTTCAAGAACCTGCAAGTGGTGCAGCAGGATCACAAGCAAATGGTACACCAGGTAGTTTGGCCAAAACGCAACCAATAGGTCTTGGAGCCATTAAAGAGTTGTCTATAAAGCTAGCTCCATTCGATGTGAGCATTGGTAACTTTAATGGGGCAAATGTAGATATTATCACTAAAAATGGTACCAACCAACTATCCCATTCTGTATTTGCTTTTGGGAATAATCAAACTACTTTTGGAAATTATGTGGAGGGCATTCAACAAGATGATGTTAATTTCTATGATTATCAATTAGGATTCAATTCAGGAGGACCAATTAAAAAAGACAAGGTATTTTTCTTTGTTAATATGGAATATGCTAAATCTAGCACGCCATTGATAAATGCGCCAGGATCAGTTGGATCGAATATTTCAAGGGAAAACGTTATTCAAATTAGAGATCATTTAATTAATAATTATGATTATGATGCTGGGGAATTTGAAACAGCCGATATAAACACAGAAAGCAGGAAAATATTTGCTCGCTTAGATTTTATTTTAAATGATAAAAACAAGTTATCCATAAGGAATAATTATGTAAAAAGTTTTTCCGACAACTTAGAATGGAATACCACTTTTTTCAATTTTGGCAATCAAGGTTTTCGACATAATAGCACTGCTAATAGCACAACGGTAGAACTACAATCTAACTATGACCATCTATTCAATAACCTGAAAATTGGATTTAATTCGGTCAAAGAAGGTAGAGATTTTAATGGCAGAATCTTTCCGCATTTACAAATTGCTACTTCTTCTACAACTAGAGTATTTGCTGGAACTTATAGAGAAGCTTCTGTTTTTAATACCACATTTCAAACTTTCCAACTATCAGATAAACTAACCTATATCAATGGTAATCATACTCTTAGCGCAGGGTTTCAAGCTCAATTAAATGATGTAGACTATGGATTTCTTTCTGCTTGGAATGGGCGTTGGGAATACAAATCTGTAGAGGATTTTTTAAATGATCAGCCCTCCAGAGTACGTGGGGTGTACAATACTAATCCAGCGAATAATACCTTTGATTTTGTTCAAAATAATCCTGCTGGCACCATTGGCGTTTTTGAATCGGCTTTCTATCTTCAAGATAAATATGCGCTAAATAATAATTTGGATATTAGTTTAGGAATCAGAGTAGATGGTCAATTCCTTACACAAACATTACCTGTAAGTGAATTGATTTCCTCTTCCGCAGATTTCAATCGCTTTGATAACCGACTACGCAATAATCTCCAATTTAACCCAAGGCTAGGTATCAATTATCGTATCCCAAAACAGAACTTACAAATCAGGGGTGGAACTGGTTTATTCTCAGGAAAGTTGCCTTATCTATGGTTTGGCTATATTGAATATATTTCAGGAACACAATATTTCAATATTGATATTAAACCTTCTGAACCGCTACCTATTGTGGAAGACCTAGGTGCTTTACAAAGCGTTCAACCCGGTATTACAGAGATTAACCTCTTAGATCCAGACTTTAAATTTCCAAGAGATTGGAAAACAAATTTAGGGATAGATTGGACGCCTACAGAGGCTTTGAAATTTGGTATAGAAGGCACGTATACGAATACAATTCAAGGCTTATTATTCCAAACACTCAATAGACAGCCTATATTTTCTAATTTTGATGGTGCAGACAATAGAATATTCTATAATACCAGCGGAAGTGAGGTAAAAGTTAACCAAAACTTTACTAATGTTTTTGCCCTAACGAATACCACGAAAGGATATAGGTATAATATTAGCTTAAATGCGGAGTATAAAACAGATTTTTCTTATTCTTCGATTGGGTATAGCTATGGAGAAAGTAAAGACATCTCTAGTACCGTTAGGAGTAGCCCTGCCGCCAATTATGAATGGAATCAAGCATTATTTGGGAATGATCCAGAATTATCTTTCTCTAATTATGATCTAAGACATAAAATCATCTATTCGCAGTCTCTCAAGTATACGATTGGGGAAAGTCGAGATCTTTTAATTTCAATGATTTATAGTGGTCGATCAGGTAGTCCTTTTAGTTTTGTGTACCAAGGAGATTTGAATAACGACGGTTCTTCTAGGAATGATCTTATATTTATTCCAAACACTAGTAGCGATATTGCCTTAGTAGATATTACAGATGCTAATGGAGCAATTATTTCTGGTTCAAAACAATGGCAAAATCTCAATGAATATATCCAAAACAATGATTACCTTAGCGCAAATAGAGGAGCACATGCTGTCCGAAATGGAGCCAATACACCTTGGAATCATCAATTAGATATGAAAATTGAATTTGGACAGTATTTATCGAAAAAAAATCGACTATCTGTCTCTTTGGATATATTTAATGTGTTTAATCTACTAAACAAGAACTGGGGGAATCTATTTTTTGTTCCTAATGTGGTAAATTCTAGCGTTAGTTTGTTGAAATTTGAAGGTATAGAAGATAATACTCCTCAATACTCCTTCAACATTCCCGCAGATCAGGAACCTTGGATCGTCGATTCTTTTAATTCTCGTTGGCGAATACAGGTTGGGGTTAAATATGATTTTTAAAAACTAAGTAACTTGGTTTTCGCTAAAATCAAAATTAGAAAAATCAATCTAATTTATAGAATTCT
>CAYOBX010000205.1:0-9507 GCA_964402245.1 uncultured Saprospiraceae bacterium
TTTGAAATGTTAGCCGTTCGAGCTAAATCAAATGGTATAGAAATAGAGTTTACAGAACCCTTAGATATTAATGATGGTTGGTCCAAAAATGATTATGAAATTAGACAATGGTACTATTTACCAACCAAAGAATATGGTGGACCTAAACTAGATGATAAAGCATTAGATATTCTTTCCGTCAATGTATCGAAAGATAGAAAAAAAGTATTTTTAGAATTGGGAGGAATGGAAGAAGATCATTTAATTTATGTGCATTTAAATAAATCTTTTGTTAGTGCTAACAACCATGAACTTTGGACAACAGAGGCATGGTACACCATGAATACCATTCCTCAAAATCAAGATGGCACTAAAACCACTGCACCCGCAGTAGCAGCTGCTAATACTTTAAGTGAAGCAGAAAAAGCGGATGGTTGGCAGTCCTTATTTGATGGCAAGACAACTGCTGGGTGGAGGAATTTCAAGAAGGAAACCATTGGTACTAGCTGGGTGGTAAAGAATGGAGAATTAATATTAGACTCTACTCAAAAAGAAGATGGGGCGTGGCAAGCAAAAGACGGCGGAGATATTATTACGGATAAGACTTATGAAAACTATGAACTACGAATGGAATGGAAAATTGCGAATTGTGGTAATAGTGGCATTATTTATAATGTAAAGGAAAGCGACGATTTTGACTATGTATGGCAAACGGGTCCAGAGATGCAAATTTTAGATAATAGCTGTCATCCAGATGCTAAAATAAAAACCCATCGTGCAGGCGATTTGTATGATATGATTGCTTGTAGTACAGAAACAGTACGCCCAGCCAATCAATGGAATGAAGTCCGTTTAGTGGTCAATAATGGACAAGTGGAACATTGGTTGAATGGTAGAAAGGTAGTAGCTTTCGAAATGTTTACAGAAGAATGGGCAGAGCGGATTTCTAAAACTAAATTCAAAGATATGAAAGGATTTGGCACTTATCGAAAAGGACATATTTCTTTACAAGATCATGGAGACCGAGTGGCTTTTCGGAATATTAAGATTAGGGAGTTGTAGCGTAGAATGAACACGGAGACACAGAGCGCACAGAGTTAAATAAGCCTTTGTGCGCTCCGTATCTCCGTGTTCTTAATAATCATCTACTCTATCACCTTTGTTTCTTCTACTTGTAATACTTCTATTCCATCTGTAGCTTGGTGCACAAATGCAATTACACTACAGTTCTCTGCAACCCAATCTGATGGAAGGGTAAAAGAATAATTTTTATCTATTCGTTCTCCCATAGTTACATTAGTTGTCAATGCTTCTCCAAATATATCCGTCACCATTGTTCTAAAGGTATGCGTCTGGGCATAATCACTGACTATTCCGTCTGGAGTTAGTTGTGTATCCTGAATATCATTTTCTGTTATTAATACCGTCAAATTCAAAGGTTCTAAAATACTTTCTAGTGGAAGCGTGCCTACTTCTATTTCAAGAACCCTATTAGCAGTAGTATAAGTTGTAGAAAGATCAATTGCTATTTTTGCTTCTTCTATTAGTGCTTGACTTACAAATCCACCCCATGTAGCAAATTGAATTAATTGTAAACCTCGCTCGCCTTCAAATTGTTTTCGATTAATAACACTCGATGGATAACCAATGGGTGTTTGAAGAAAGTTCAATATCTCTGTACCTCCTGCTGTCCGAAAATCTTTTTGACTATCAGAATAAGGTTCCGAAAAAAAGCCTGCATGGTAGGAGACTACAATTAAATTTTCTCCAAATATTTCTTCTGTTTGCAAGTTTCTAATTTCTGTTTGCGCTTGTGGACAATTAACACAACGTACGCCTGTAAATTCCTCCATCAAAACTTTTTTAACAGTGTTCGTTGGAATTACATTGACCGAACTATTATCACAACTTAAACATGGAATCACTGGCTTGTTTTCTGAACAAGCAAATAATAAAGAGAATAATAGGAAAAAGTATATTTTTTGAATTTTCATTTTATTTATTTAGTTGGAATAGAGGAGAGATAATTCACTTTTACGAACAGCTAAGATGTATAACATTATCAAGTGGTCAACATCCAAATCTGAGAAATCAAAAAAATCATAAAAATCAAAGTCCGGCATTTAAAAAGTAGAATTAACCGTCATTCGTAAACCACTAAATGCAGGTTCCAATCGACAAATTCCGCCTGAACAAACGACTCCTTCTACCTGCTTGACATAGCTTATTGAAAAACGATTAGACTTAATCGTATAAAAAACATCTAGCCTTGGATAATGAATTTCTTCTGTCATTTTGGGTCTACTATTATACATGTCTGATATTGTAAAGGTCCAATTTGGTGCGATAGAATATTCTGCCAAACCAAAAATCCAACTACCAAAATCTTGGCGAGTATTCATATATTGTAATTCAAATCGCCAACTTTTTTTACGATCTATTTTATATAAAAAATCTACAAAAGGGATTACCGTATTGACCAACGGAACACCAGGCTTCGTTTCAAACACCTCTTGATTGTATTGTTGGAATTGTACACCACCTATTAATATCCACTTCCTTTTCTTCTTGTATTGAAATTCAGAATAAAATTCTCGGTACAATAAATTATTATCTAAATCACTAATATTTGAGAAGCTAAAATCTAGGTTCAAATTCTTGGTAGGACTAAATTTTAAATCTAGCTTAACCGCTTGCTCTCCTAACTCTTGGATAGCGGGCGTATATCTACTAGTCAATCGATAGGTATTGAATCTTGCCATCGGGGGAAGAAAATTTATCATACCTTGATTGAGCGATACGAAAGGATTGGTACGAAAAGTAAAATTTTCTGTACGCTTGCCTTCTATAGTCACCCCAATTCCTTTCCCTGCAAAACTAAGCGAAGTGTAATAAACAGAACCATTAGGATTTACCAACCTACCTAAAGCAGTACTGCCATCTCTATTCGTTTTTAAAGCCAATGGATCGAAAAAGACATCGTTCGTTTTCCAAGCTGCTTCTAAATACCAATTAAATTTATCAATAGAGAGATTGTTATAGACCGTAAAAGCATAAGTGTTATAACTTGGTGCAATACTATCCGTAACAGAAAAAGTAGAGACTGTCCCCACTATTCGTTGTATGGTTGCATCATCATAAGTTCGATTGACCAGACCTACACCAGGCGACATCGACCAAGTCTTATTTCCTTTTCCTAATACAAAACCATCAATATTCAAGGCTTTAATGACTGGATTAAAAGTATCAAATTGCTGCTTTTGTCTACCAGTCATTACCTTTACTTGCCAGTCCTCGGTAAGGTTATACGCTAGGCGAATCCCATAGAGCGCATTATCAATTAATAAAGGTCGTTCTTCATAAGCTCGGAATATAATTCCACTACCAATTTGATCATATAAATAACCGCCCGATAATTCTAACTTATTAATTTTTTTATCAATAAACCACCGCCCAATTCCTTCTGCTGTAAAAGAGCCTTGTGGATTTAACAAATTTGAATTATTAAATAAATCAAATCGTAACCCTACCTTAAAATCACTCTGACTATAATTCAAATTCAACCATGCATCTGCTCCGTATAATTGATGTTCGTATTGAGGCGTATTAGCTGCACCAATAGCAGTATCTCTAATAAAGAAATTGCCATTCCCTTGAAAACTTCCAGAAAAAACTCCTTCTTCTTGAGCCATTAATACTAAGGGCAAAGAAAAATAGAACAGCAAAACTAAAATGCGTTGGATCATGTTTTATGATATAAAAGGTATACTACAAACGGGATAAAGAAGCGATTTTAAAAAGACTTGTTAAGTGCTAAGACATAAATATGATTTGATGTATATTATCAATAGTGCCCCTTTTCATTAAGTAGCACAAGTTAATTAGGTTCAAAAATAAAATCTTTCATTAGACTTATTTGTAAATAGACAAGTCTATTAAGAGGGCAAGAAAAAATATAAATGCAATCACTTGACTATTAATGTGTTTTATATAGAAGATAAGTGCCAACAGCAATTCCCAGTTTGAAGTTCTTTGATAGCCTTACTATCCAGTGACTTCCCGTCACTAGATAGTTTTAGAGAGATTCAGTCTGAATTTAAGCCGCAATTATCTATTGAACCACAAAAGATACAAAAGACCACAAAAGCAAAGTGCAATAAACTTTTGTGCTCTTTTGTGCCTTTTGTGGTTCAGAAAAAATGCTAGTTTATTATTGTCGTACTACTTAGAATAAATAAAACCCTGCATCGCCTACGTTTTTTACCTTGCAGAAGAAAAAATAACTGCGCATAGAAACGCAATTTATCTAATTCATCATTCCTTATAGACAGGTAGCCATAATTGTCAATAAAATTGTATCTTTCTAATTATGAAAGAAAAACTCAAGCAACTTTATAAAACGGTCATATTAAAACATAATAAGATTCCTTACCATTACCAAAAGAATCTTTCTGCTACCCACCAAATAGAGGCGTATAATCCATTATGCGGAGATCAATTTAATTTATATCTAGACCTACAAAATGGATATATAAAGCAAATACACTTTCACGGGTATGGCTGCGCCATCTCAAAAGCATCTACTTCTGTATTAGTGAAAAATTTAGAAAATAAGTCTATTGAAGAAGCATTAAAATTATGCGAGATATTTAAGCAAGTAACGGGCCCAAGTGAAGCACAAATAAAAGATATTAAAATAAAAGAGTTAGAAGCATTCGAGGCTGCAAAAGACTTTCCGAGTAGATTGGCCTGCGCTACACTTAGCTGGGAAGCAATAAAAGAGTACTTAGATAAGGAAATGGCTAAGGGTTAAAAACTAAACTAATAATCATAATGAGGAATTTTAACCCCACGTTTTTCTAGTTCCATATTAATTAGTTGTCCAATATTATCTAGATGAGCATGACTATTAAATTTAGATCGAATAGCAAAAACGCTAAATAAAAATAGAAAAGAAAAAATTGAGGTAACAAAAAGGCAAATAACCAATACATAGCTCTCTATATCCATATAAAAACAAAGACAACTAATCAACATCCAAGCAGCTGTACTAAATCCTAATAAATTTTTAACACTATTACTTCGTTGGAATAAATGCACTTGCTCCACCCATGTTTCTCGAACCTCTAATAAATGACGAATAGTATAGTAGGTAGGATCTAAATCCATAAACAACATTAGTTCATCATTACCTATTACTTCTAGCTGATTCAAGCACTGCTCAATAGAGTCGGGAGTTCTTTTCATTTCAAATTATACTTGATTGAAAAATGATTGAATTAAGCCTCTTAATATTTACTAAGATAGATTTGCCACTCAATCTTTGGAATAAACGGTTGACAAAGTAGGCAAATAAAGATGAAAGAAATATAGATTATTTTTTACTGTTACCGTAGAAAAACTCTCTAGGATTTAGTTGTAACGATATTCTAGATTAACTACAAGTATAAAGTTATATTTTTTTAGTCATAGAAAGCAAATAAATAAGGACATTTTTGAAATATATATATATAAATACTTCGTTGAGAGCTATACACTCTCATTTCTAAAAACAAATATGCTACCAAATGTAAATTACCCGTCAGTTACTAAAATTAGTTTGTCATAATAATGTCACAAAAATATTGAAATATAGCAAGCATTTGATGACGAATAGATAAATCATATTGACTAGATATAAATAAGTATCCCATAAAAAACACTGTCTATCATATATATATAAATACATTATTTCGTTTACATTCCTATTTTCATCAAAAATCTGCTTCTGCGAAAAACACTCAAATTAAATCACCTACACATTGTTAAATATATAATTAAAATTTAATTTTAACATTTCAAGTTTGTTTCCTACTTTAAATCCCCCTATTTTTGAATCTCCAAAACTCATACTCAATAGTTATTCCTATCTCACACTGAGAATTTCTTAAATTTCTAATTTCAAGTCTGAATTTGAAACACTAAAATATATCCATTATCTGGGTATTGTTTAATAATGTTTAGTTCTTATCCCACAAGAACTACTAAGACTTTGTTAAATAAGCCTTTGCTATGGAATTTTTTCGCTTGTTAAGTAGTTTCCTAGCTTAATTATCATAAAGACTAATCCCACATTTGTCTGATAATTAACTAAGAATCAAGCTAATAGGCACTATAATGAACATTTTTCCTAGAACAGATCCAAAATTATTAGTTAAATGAAAGAGGCAAAAGTATTACTCCTTTTGATGATAGGAGTAGTTTTTAGTATTACTGCTAGTAGTAATACCACATCCGATTTAAGTACTACGACCTACTATTCTGAAGCCGATGTTGCTACCAGAATTTTGAACAGTTCTGCTGTATTAGCAGAGCATTACGAGCCTACCGTTCACGATTTCGTTAAAGACAATTTGTACCAAGGAAAGAGAGGTTTTGCGAAGACTTTAAGCAGAACCCAAATGTACTTTCCTCTCATTGAGCAGTACTTGGAATTCTATGGTTTACCAGATGATTTAAAGCATATGGTTATTGTAGAATCTCAGGCAAAGCCACATGCACAGTCTAGTGTTGGTGCCGTAGGTCTTTGGCAATTAATGCCTGAAACAGCTACTCGCTATGGCTTAACCGTGAATGATGTACAAGATGATAGAAAAGATCCACGAAAAGCAACAGAAGCGGCTTTAAAGTATTTGAGCTATTTACATGAATTTTTAGGAGGCGATTGGGCTTTAGCTATTTCTGCTTATAACTGTGGCGAAGGCCGTGTTAAAAGAGCGATTAGAGAGGCCAATAGTACCGACTATGAGGTTGTAAAAGCTTATTTACCTAAGCAAACACAGAAGTACGTTCCTGCTATTATTGCAGCTGGATATTCTGTAGAGTATCACCATTTACATAATGTACAAACTGCAGAGCTTGATTACGCAGTAAAGTTTACAGGTGCTATCCAAGTATTTGATAAGTTATCTTTTACAGAAATAAGTAATATCACTAATACCTCTATCGCAATTATTCAGCGATTAAATCCTTCTTATACTAGAGGCTACATTCCCACTAGTAAAAGAGGAAATTATGTGGTTTTACCTGCTTCTGCTATCAATACTTTGAGTCAGTTTCTAAACTATTCTGATAGGTATGTAGTGGAGACGAGATTTTAGCTATTAGCTATTAGCCTTTAGCTGTCAGCTTCTTATAGTATTTGTAAGCTAATGGCTAAAAGCTAATAGCTTATTAGAAAGTAGTGCCTTTCCTAATAGCCAACAGTTGAATATTTCTTAAATATTTAAGATTGGGTAATCAATTATCCAACTTAAAGTTTTAGCAAACTTTATTTAGTTTCAGACGATTTTTTTCTTAAGAGGAAGTGTATAATGCACTTCCTCTTTTTTTTAGAACAGAGAGCAGAGATCAGAGAGTAGAGAGTAGAGACCTATTTCGTTCACATACAACGAAATTTGATCGTTTGTCAAATGAAATTCATCTCTATTCTCTGCTCTCACTTCTATTCTATTATCTACCCATATGCACTAACAACACACTAATATCAGAAGGAGATACCCCACTAATTCTACTAGCCTGCCCAATCGTATGCGGCTTTAATTGCATCAATTTTTCTCTAGCCTCAAAGGATAAAGAATTAATGGAATGATAATCAAAGTCTTCTTTTAACTTTACCGCTTCTAGGCGATTCATTTTTTCGACCATCTCTTGTTCCTTCTTGATATACCCTTCATACTTCATATTAATTTCTGCCATCTCCACCGTGTACTGTGGGTATTCAGCAATGAATGACTCTACTTCTGGTAGTACTTCTCGAATTGCGGCTATGTTGATATGTGGTCGAATAACTACTCCATGTAGCTTCTGTTTTTGCTTTAAAGGCGAAGAGCCTATTTTTTCTAAGAAAGGATTTAGTTGATCTGGTGAGACACTAGTTTTTCTAAAGAACTTGTCTATTTCTTTAGCGTGGGTTATTTTTTCATTGACCGATACCATTCGTTCTTCACTTCCTTTGATTCCCATTTTATGTGCCAATGGTGTTAGACGGACATCCGCATTGTCCTGTCGTAATAGGATTCTATATTCTGCTCTAGAAGTAAACATTCTATATGGCTCATCGGTACCTTTTGTAATCAAGTCATCTATTAACACACCTATATAAGCATCAGATCTTCTTAGGATGAATGGGTCTTCTTCTCTAATAGCTAAGACAGCATTGATGCCTGCCATTAAACCTTGGCTTGCTGCTTCTTCATAGCCCGTAGTACCGTTTATTTGACCTGCAAAAAATAGATTCTTTACTAGGCGTGTTTCCAGAGATGCTCTCAATTGCATCGGTGGAAAATAATCATATTCAATGGCATAACCAGGCCGAAACATTTTCGCATTTTCAAAGCCTGGGATTTTTATCATTGCCTTATACTGCACTTCCTCTGGCAAGGAAGAAGAAAAGCCATTGACATAAATCTCGCAGGTATCCCAACCTTCCGGTTCTACAAATAATTGGTGTCGATCTTTATCTGCAAAACGATCAATCTTATCTTCTATAGATGGACAATATCTTGGACCCGTTCCTTGTATTTGTCCGTTAAATAATGGGGAGCGATCAAATCCTGTTTTTAAAATTTCATGCACCTCCTTGTTGGTATAAGTAATATGACAAGGTGCTTGCTTCTTTAGTTCTGGTGTATCTGTATAAGAAAATTTAGATGGGTTTTCGTCCCCTGGTTGTAACTCCATTACCTCCCAATTCAAAGAACGACCATCTACTCTAGGTGGAGTTCCTGTTTTCATTCTACCTGATTCAAAGCCTAGGTCTATTAACTGTGCCGTAATACCCGTTGCTGCTCGTTCTCCTGCTCTACCCCCTCCAAATTGCTTAGCGCCTATATGTATTAATCCATTTAAAAAAGTACCATTGGTTAATACCACGGCTTTACTTTTTATTTCTATTCCCATACTCGTATGGATACCTTCTACCCGACCGTCTTTCACCATCAAACCCGTCACCATTTCCTGCCAAAAATCTACATTAGGATGTTCCTCTAACATAATTCGCCACTTTCGGGCAAATAAGCGTCGATCACTCTGCGCTCTCGGACTCCACATGGCAGGCCCTTTCGAGCGATTCAACATTCGAAATTGCATCATCGTGTGATCGGTAACAATACCAGAATATCCCCCTAAGGCATCAATCTCTCGAACAATCTGCCCTTTGGCTACTCCGCCCATTGCTGGATTACAAGACATCTGCGCGATGGTCTGCATATTCATGGTGGCCAATAGCACTTTTGCCCCCATATTGGCAGCACCTACCGCAGCTTCGCATCCTGCGTGACCTCCGCCTACTACTATTATATCGTATGTTGGAAACATCTTTTTATGATAAAGCTAAGCATTCCCGTAGCTTAGACATTCCTGTCTGAGCAGCTATAATACTGCTCAGACAGGAATGTCTAAGCTACGGAAACAAAAAATGATTCTATTTATTAAATAGTTTGCAAAGATAGGGATAAAGAAGGAAAGGAATATGTTAATAGCAGTTCT